>JAJYGE010000600.1 GCA_021785155.1 Planctomycetota bacterium | reverse complement strand
AACCCCCATGGGACAAGGTGGCAACCCCTATGCTCCGAACGCGATTAACGGTCAGGCTTATACCAATCCCGCCTATAACCCGTCCTACAACTCGCAGAACCCCGCCGCACTTTTGCCCGGCACGGGTGTTTCAGCCTATACCAATCCCGGTGCAGCCGGCGTTTCAGCAGGTTCAACCGCCGGGATGGTGGGGCAAATCAGTCCATTGTTTGGATTGCGTCAGGTCAGCGTGCAGCAGCCGATATCAGGCCAACTGGTTAATCCGTTTGGCTTGTCATCGCAAAATAACAGCAGCGACAGGCACGAAAAACAATCCCAGCGCGGTGATAACGGCGGTTCGTCACTTCAGGTTGGTACCAGCCGGATAACCAATTCTCAGGCCATTAATGCCAATGTCAACAACTTTAAACCCGCCAGCCCAAATGGGGTGGCGATTAACGGCTCGGCGAATGTGAAGGGTGTGCCGGGACAGATCGGAGGCGGCGGCCTGTACCAGCAACTGCTGACCGAACTGGCCGGTGGAAAGCCGTCCTCCATCACGGCCCCGGGCCTGCCCGGAAAGCCCGCGATGACCCTGACCGACCTGACGGCTAAAACCCATCATAAGATACTGACCATTGACCCAATCACTGGTTTGCCCATAGCCCCCATTACGTCGCAGCGTCTCATTGGTGTGTCCAATGGCAGCGGAAATTTCCTTCCTGCCCAACAGGGATCAATGGGCGGTGTTTTGTCGACGGGGAATGGAATCATTTCCAATACTTTGTCCAGACAATTGCGGGCCGGTCAGAATATCGGCGAGATTAACTCACTGGCCGGTGGAACACCGGGCAACTTCGGACACCTGATGCGGCGGGCTGAAGCGGATCAGAAAGCCGGACGATTTGTCTCCGCCATCGAAAATTATCAAAGCGCCATTGAACTGCAGCCCGGCAACGAGTTGCCTTTGGTTGGTCAGGCCAATGCGGAACTGGGAGCGGGGCTGTATCAGAGTGCCGCGTACAATCTTAAATTTGTGTTTGGCCGACATCCGGAATTAACCGCTCTGCGCTACGATCTCAATGCGCTTTTACCCAAGGTCAGTCTGACCGCCACGCGCCGGCAGTTACATTCGATGTTCACGCAGAAAAGTGATCTCGCGGCCTTTCTGCTGGCTTATGTGGATTATCAAACCGGGCGCACCAAAGACCTGAAATCCACCTTGAATCATTGGGCTAATTGGAAGAACAGCGGCCCATGGCCGGTAATTCTGAAGAAGGCCTGGATGAAAGCGGATACCAACAAGGCCGCTGGCACAGCGGGATCGGGGAAACCGTGACGCAATTTGACATTCCTCAAACGGATGATGTCGCCGGATTGGATCCCGACGCAGGGGTTGTGCGCGCCGATGCAAACAATATCGCCGCCACTGAAGTGGACGAAGGTCTTGATCCGTCGGCGCGGCTGACGGATTACATTGATTCCGCAACACTGCAGGATATACAGGATTCTCTGGCGTCGGTGGCGCGCGTCAAGGCGACGATTCTGGATGCGGCGGGTGTCCCGCTGACGCATACGACAGTGAGCAAACGCTTTCAAACCCGGTCCGCGGCCATTGCCGCATCGCACCGAAACAAAGAAGGGGACGCAGGTCTGGATCAGCCATTTTCGGCCCCCATTGTGGTGCGCGGGCATAGACTTGGCAGTATTGTCATTGAACCCGCAAAAGCGGCACCCGTGCGTACCGCCGCCATTAATGATCTGGCGGAAAAACTTCAACTTCCACCGGGACAGGTGCGGTTGATTATTGACGCGGTGAATCAGGAATCACTGGTACAACGCACGGCCAGTGTCCAGTTCCTGTATCTTCTGGCCAACGCCATATCACGGCTGTGCGAACAGGAAATTCAATTACGCCGCAGAATTATTGAACTATCAACACTTTTTAATATTTCCAATATGCTCACCGAAGCGCGCGGATTGCAGCAGACACTGGATCGCGTTACGCTCAGCGTGGCACAGGCATTGAATGTAAAAGCCTGCTCGCTGCGCCTGTTGGATGACCAGCGCGATGAACTGATCATAAAAAGCGTCTACAACCTCTCGGAAACATATCTGCGCAAAGGCCCCATCCTGTTGCGCCAGAGCGGCATTGACCGTGAGGCATTGGACGGCAAAGTGGTATACATTTCGGATATGGCCACAGATCCGAGGATCATCTACCACGATGATGGCCGCCGTGAGGGCATCGTATCCGTCCTTTGCACTGCCCTGATCTACAAGGATCGCCCCATCGGCGTGTTGCGCGTTTATTCCGCCGAGCGCAAGGAATTTTCTGATTTTGAAGTCAAGCTTCTGCAATCTATTTCCGGACAGGCCGCCGCCGCCATCGAAAATGCCCGTCTGCAGCAGGAAACGGTGGAGAAAGAGCGCCTCCAGCGGCAGGTGCAGATCGCGGCTGAAGTCCAGCGGCGCATGATTCCATCCGGAGCGCCGCATGTGCCCGGCTTTGATATCGCGGCTCTTTATGCCCCGTGCTTTGAACTTGGCGGTGATTTTTATGACTTCATTGAGTTCGGCACCTCCACGTTGGGAATTGCCGTGGCCGATGTTGTTGGAAAAGGACTGCCCGCGTCACTGTTAATGGCGTCGGTCCGGGCCGCGATACGCGCTTATGCCAATGACATTTACGATCTCGATGAAATCATCGCCCGTGTCAATCGCGCCATGGTTGCCGACACCCGCAGTAATGAATTCATCACCCTCTGGTACGGCACCTTGAATTACGCCCGGCGCCAGCTTACCTATTGTGCCGCCGGACACGATCCGGCGCTTCTGGTGCGCAACGGAATGATTCAGGAACTTTCCACCGGCGGAATGGTGCTGGGCGTGGATGCGTCGGAGCGTTACGTCAAGGAAGTGCTGCAATTGCAAACCGGTGATCTGATTTTCATTTATACCGACGGGTTGAGCGATGCGGTAAATTATAGTGGAGAAAAGTTCGGCAAAGCCCGGGTACGGGAAACACTCCTGCGCTGCGGCAATTGCACCGCCGAACAGATATGTCAGAATATGATCTGGGAAACGCGCCGCTTCGTGGGTCTCAATCGCCGTACCGATGACACCACCCTGGTGGCCTTGCGCGTTACGGAATAACCAGGCCGTTGGACAGGCGGAATAATCAGGACATAACCATGCACGGCTTGGCTTCTACCACGCTGTTGTCTTTTGTGGTGCGGGCTGTCAGGTCTGCCGCGGTCATGGATGCAGGTAAGAACACATGCCCCACCAGGTGTCAGCCGGCGGTCTGTGAAAGGTTACATCAAGAGCAACCGGCAATTTCTGGCGCGGTGCCCGCCGGCCTTTGGCGCGCTAGCGCGATGGCGTATTGTTCGTCAGCACCGCCGGGGCGATCAGAGGCGCAGATTCGTATCTTCCCGGCCTTCTGTTTCCATCGCCAGAACATCCGATGTCTCGTGCCGGGATCGGTAGATAGCCCATCCAAGCGCCAGAGCGCATACCGCGCTGACCATCCATGGAATCCAGATATCATACGACATTTCCACCCCCGCGAAGCCGGGGACGGTGGCCGTGATCTGATGCACCAATCCACGATCAAACGGCAACACCAGGGGAATAATTAAAAGAGAAACCATATTCATGACTTTAATCAGCGGATTGATGGCGGGGCCGGCGGTATCTTTCAACGGATCGCCAACGGTGTCACCGGTAACGCTGGCCTTATGCCGATCCGAGCCTTTACCGGTTTGCTTTTCAAGGTCGCGCGGTTCGCATTCCACAACTTTTTTGGCGTTATCCCAGGCTCCGCCCGCGTTGGCCATGAATACCGCCAGGAGCTGGCCCGAAAGAATTGCCCCCGCCAAAAATCCGGCCAGTGCCATGGCCCCCAGGGAAAACCCAACCAGCACCGGCGCGAGCACCGCCAGAATGCCCGGACCGATGAGTTCTCTTTGCGCTTCGAGCGTGCAGATGTTTACAACCTTGGCATAATCCGGTTTTTTTGTCCCGGCCCAGATTTCCTTGTCGCGGAATTGCTCGCGGCAGGTGTGGACAATTAAAAAGGCCGCCCGCCCCACCGCGCGAATGGTCATGGCACTGAATAAAAATGGAACCGCTCCGCCGATCAGCAACCCGATAAATAAAAGCGGATCGGATAAATTCAGTACACCCGATACGCCGCGATAAATCGCTTCGCTCAAGTGGGCATGATCCGAGCGGCCCCCCGAACCGATGATGGTGATGAAAGAGGCAAACAGACTCACCGAAGCGATGACCGCGCTGCCGATGGCAATGCCCTTGGTGATGGCTTTGGTGGTGTTGCCCGTGGAGTCCAGATCAGATAACACTTCCCGCGCGGCCTGATATTTTGCCTCGCCCATCTCCTGACGATCATAACCCATTTCACCAATGCCGTTGGCGTTGTCCGCCACCGGACCGAATACATCCATGCTGATGGTATTGCCGGTCAAACTTAACATGCCGATGCCGCACATGGCCACGCCATAGGCGACAAAAATCGGATTGGTATGAGAGAAGATCAGCACACTGGTGAGAATGCTGCCGGCGATTATTAGAATCGCCATGACACTGCTTTCCAACCCGGTGGCCAGACCTTGAATAATGTTGGTGGCGTGTCCGGTGGAGCAGGCGCGCACCAGACCCTGCACGGGGCCGTGTTCGGTACCGGTAAAGTATTCTGTGCTTAAATTCAACAGCAATGCCAGAATCAGGCCGACAAACGCCGCGACAGCCGGACGCATATCCAGACCGGCAATCCCCATGGAGGCCCATCCGGGCGTATGAGCCTCAACAACCGCGAGCGTGTGGTTGGCCGATAAGGCCGCCGTATTGAACCGCAGATAGAAAAAGCCCAATATGAAGAACCCGATGGTGCATAAGATGGAACCCAGACGGAATCCGAAGTTCAACGATTGCATTGCCTCCTTCACGCCACCTTTCGCCGGGGCCCGCACACTGGAGGTGGAAATAATATCCGACACCACGCCGATGGCCTGTACTAAAAGTGGAAACAGCACGCCCTTATGCCCAAAACTGGCCCAGCCCAGAATCATCGCCGCCACCAGCGTGACTTCATAGCTTTCAAAAATATCCGCCGCCATTCCGGCGCAATCTCCCACATTGTCCCCTACATTATCGGCAATGGTGGCGGCGTTCCGCGGATCATCCTCGGGAATGTCTTTTTCAATTTTTCCAACCAGATCCGCCCCCACATCCGCGGCTTTGGTATAAATGCCGCCGCCGACACGCATGAACAACGCGATCAGCGTGCCGCCGAACGCGAAGCCCAGCAGCACATCCGGTGCGCGATCTCCGTAATACATGAAAATAAATGTGGCTCCCAGCAGACCCAGGCCGTCAATCAGGATGCCGGTTACCGTGCCGGTGCGATAACCCAGCCGCAGCGCTTTTCCAAACCCCTCATTGGCGGCAGCGGCGGCCACGCTTAGATTGCCGCGCGTGGCCAGGAACATACCCACAGTTCCAACAGTCAAAGAGAACAACGCCCCGACAACAAACGCCAGCGCCCGGCCAATCGGCAAGCTGGCCCCAAGTTGTGAATGCCAATTGGCGGTTATCAGAAGCAGCAAGGCGATGATGGCGATAATTGGCAGCAAGGTGTTGCGCTGACGGCTCAAATATGCTTTGGAACCTTCCCTGATGGCCTTGGCGATTTCCTGCATCCGGATGGTGCCGCGATCCGCCCGGCTGATAAAACGCATAAGATATGCGGCATACAACAGCGCGAGAATGGCAATAGCGGCGACCGCAAAAAGAGCGATCCGTTCATAGCCGGAAAAGTGCGGCGACCATAAAAAGCCGAACGGTTTGAATGTGGATATCACATGCGATGAATGAAATGTTGGCCCGTGGGCTTTGGTGCCCTGTCCTGCGGCAGCGTGGGCCACAAACCACAATCCCGCCAGCACCGTGGCAAAGAAAAAGAACCGCCGAAAGTGACGAAAACTCCGGAGAAACTGTACCATCTTCCACCGCCATAAACAGAACGTTATAAATCCTAAGTCGTTAGAATCACGTAAGTTGGCCGGATTGTCAACTTGATTTTATTTTCCGATGCAGAAGCTGCCGAAAATTCGCCCCAGCACATCGTCACTGCTGATGGTGCCGGAAATGCCACCCAGTTCATCCAGGGCGACGCGCAAGTCGGCGGCGAGAAGTTCCGGGAATTTAACTGATGCCGCCAGCATATCTCTGGCTCTTTGCAGGGCTGCACCCGCCTGCTGCAATAACTGCCGATGCCGATCATTGAGCGTCAGGCAATCTTCCGCCAGCGGTGGCTGACGGTGGGCATAACTAAAAATAAGCTCGCGCAACGCGGAGAGATTTGCACCGTTTCGGGCGGAAACACGAATCCACGGCAAAGCCAGTCCGGACGGCGCATCATGCATTCCTTCGGGTAAGTCTGATTTTCCGCGGACGATAATTTTCCATACGTTGGCGAGCGGAACTTCCGAAAGCAGTTGTTGGAGTGTCTGTGGTGTGTCGTTGTGATCAACGACCAGCAGAATCACATCCGCCCTTAAAAGCGTCTGTTGGCGAGCAATATTCATCAGGCCGGAGATGCCCAGGTGCGTCGATTCAACACCGGCCACATCGATTAATTGTACCGAGCGCGAAGATTGGCACATTTCCGCCGCAATGGCATCGCGCGTTGTTCCGGCAAAGGGTGAAACAATAGCCCGGTTCTGCCCGGAAAGGGTATTGAGTAACGTGCTTTTCCCAACATTGGGCCGCCCCAGCAGAACCACCGTCGGCAGCGCGGATAAAACTTCCCAGCTTACGGCCTGAGATTCCAGCGATTTTACGGCTGATATCACGGCGTCCAGACGCTGCTGTAATTCCTCCAGTGCTATGAATGTCACGCCCGGCTCATCGCTGAAATCAATGCCCGCCTCCACCAGAGCGAGAACATCTGCCACACGATCGGCATATTGCGTCACCCATTGGTGCAAGCGCCCCTCGCGCAGACTGGTCGCGGCGCGCAATTGATGCGTGCTGCGCGCGGAAATAGTCGCGGCGATGCCCTCCGCTTCCGTAAGATCCAATTTACCATGAAGAAAGGCCCGGGCTGAAAATTCACCGGGTTCGGCCTGCCGTGCGCCGTTGGTTAAAATTTTCGCCAGCGTCATGGCCAGCAGTGCCGGGGACCCCGGAAGGTGCAGTTCCGCAATATCCTGTCCCGTAAAGCTGCGCGGTGATTGGAACAGGATCAGGCCCGCGGGAAGTGCGGGATCAAGCAGCCATGTATCGATCCATTCATTAGCCCGCGTACCCGACAGCGGTTGCAGGACACTTTCCGCCATGGGCCAGCTCATGGCACCGGACAAACGAATGATTCCCCGCCGCGCCGGGCCGGGCGGTGAACTGATTGCCGCAATGGTGTCATCTGTATGCACGGGATGATTCTAATCGGAAGAACGGATATCGTCCTATCCGCCGATGCAGGGGCGGGATAATGAATGCGAAAATTTTGGCAATGGGCATAAAAAAACCGCGACCATGAAGTCGCGGTTTTATATATATCCCAAATTTTAATTCACAGTTAATCAGGCCTTGTTCTTACGCCGACGAGCGCCAGCCAGCAATGCCAGCCCACCTACCGCAAAGATCGCCAAGGTGGCGGGTTCCGGCGTGGGTACCGAGGAATCACTGAGGTTGGTGGTCAAGCTGCCGGCATTCAAGTACGTTGCCGGATTCATTTCCAAAGTCAACGTGTCTGTCAGGTTCAAGGTGGAGCTTGATCCCGATAGATTAACCCCAGTCAGCGGACTGAACGCCACAGAGGACGAGGGAGATGCGGGCACTACGGAGTTCATACCGATCACCCCGGAATCCTGCTGTCCGAGAAGAGTTGGATTGGGGGTCGTGGGAGCGTAGGCAGAGCCGTTAAAATCTACTGTCTGATGGTCAGACGCATTGGTTGCAGTCGTGCCCCCCGTGGCCTGCAGGGAAGCGATGCCCGTTCCTGAAAACCCATCTTGAGTAACCGCAAATGAAATCATGCCATTGGAATTACCGGAATTACTGTTTGAAACCGAACTCACGTCAACCGTGAACTGGGTTGCACCAACATGGGCAATAACTCCGCCCCATGTAAAGCCGTCCAAGGTTTGTGATCCAATTCCGTAAGTGCCGGAACCAAGGTATGCGGATACATCGGTCAATGCATGGGTATAGGTACCGCTGCCGGTTGTAACCGTCAAGACCGGTGTTGCGAACGCCTGCGGCAGACCAACTGCGGCCATACCAAGTGCGGCCATTCCGAATAGTGCTGACTTCTTCATGATTATCTCTCCTGAGAAAAAGGTGAAAATTCTGGCAACCAAAAACCTGCTCATCAACAACAATGGGCTAACAACCTTTGGTCATCCTCAAAATTTACTCCGTGCGACTGGGTCAAATCCGACCCAAAAATAGATGGAAAACAAAGCCCGTCTCCCGAAAACCGTCCGAACCTGTTAACCAACTGAGAGACAGTATAATTGCACCCCAACAAGAAGTCAAGGAAAAAATTGAAAAAATAATGAATATTTTTCAAGATTTGACCCCGGATGCCATTGGCCTGTTTTCGGACCTGCAATCTGCCAACATTGCCCCTTTTCCCAGTAAATGTACGGGAAAGCGGTTATAATCCATCACCCTATATTTTCACAAAAATGAATAACATCTCATTCAACAAATTGTGCCCCATAATAATTGCGTCCCAAAACAAAAAGCGTTATCATCTGCTTTAAGAAGTTTTAGGAGTTGGAGTGTTTGCACCATAGTTTGGAACCGAAATC
The DNA here is from genome assembly GCA_021785155.1 of Planctomycetota bacterium. The sequence continues at coordinate 1,951 of JAJYGE010000600.1, read as the reverse complement.
GCGCGGCGATATGAACACTTAATTGTCGGACATTCTGACGTGGTGCGGCTCGGAGCATTTTTCCAATGCGAATAAATCGATGGCAACGTTGTAATTGCCACGCCGGAAAATAGTAAAAATGGTGTCTTTTTCTTTGGAGGTAATCCCATGAATCGTATCACTGTGCGTTCATTGATCGTATCGGCAGTTGCAAGTGTGGCCGTAAGCCTGCTGGTATCTGCGGCAATTCAGGCGCAACCTGTTGTGCTTAATTTTGATATTAACGGCACCAGCAACACCGCGACGGGAGCGGTGGGTGTGGCCACTTATGTGGGATTGGGTGCGTACACATCGGATACTGGAACTTATTGGAATCCCATTGATCTGACCAACAATACCACCGGGGCTTCCGCCAGCACCGTTTATGATTCATCCGGCAATCTGGATTCGGGTATCTCCTTTTCCGTCACGACCCCATTCGGCGGGTCTTCCAGCGGCACCGCATCTCCAACGGTGTTCAATGTGCAGGCTCTGCTCAATGACTGGATTCAGGCCGGATCAGCGCTGAATAGCGATGCCGGGACCTTTACGTTCAGTGGTCTGCCGACCAATGAGGCATATACTCTTTACTTGTACAGCATTAACGGCGGTGCCGGTGATAACGGCTCAACGCAATTTGCCATCGGCGCGAATCAAGCCACGGCCACCAATACCAGCCCATTGGATGATTCTTCATTTATTTCCAATGACAACTACGTGACCTTCACCGGCAACACAGGGACCGGAACGGTCTCCGGAAATTTCTACGCCACAGGCAGCAGTGGCTACGGATACTTTGACGGCGCACAATTGATTCTTGGCACCACAGGCCCCATTCCGGAACCGGCTACGCTGGCCATCTTTGCGGCCGGTGCCTTGGGCCTGCTGGCGGGCCGACGCAAGTTATTGCATCGGTAAAGTAATCGGGTAACCGTTCACGGGCCGGCGGTTAATTACTTGTGGTGCAGGTTTTCTTACCTGCATCGGTTACTTCGGCAGACAAGTAAGTCCGCACCACAAAAAAAGGCGATGGGATAAAGCCCCGCCCGTGAACGGTTACGTAATCGCCACTCCGCGCTGTCGTTGGATTCTCCGGCAGCAAACCGCTACACTCATAGGCTTGTTTGGCGGAGCAATGCTTATGATCCAAGATGTGCGTGGTCAATTGTGTGTAAAACCCCAGCAGCATTATGCGGTTGTGATTGCCGAATTTAACGGGTTAATTACAGCGCGCTTGGCCGACGGTGCCGTCGACGCATTCGTACGACACGGCGCGGCGGAAAAGCAGATCACCAGAATTTGGGTGCCCGGAAGTTTTGAGATTCCCACCGTTGCCGCGCGTCTGGCGCGCAGTGAAAAATTTACCGCCATCATTTGCCTGGGGTGCATTATCAGGGGCCAAACCACTCATTTTGACCATGTAGCCCAGCAGGCCGCCCGGGGAATTGCTGAAATCGGCCCAGCCACCGGCGTGCCCGCCATTTTCGGCATTATCACCGCCGACACCGTGGAACAGGCCATGGATCGCGCGGGATTAAAAATGGGCAATGCCGGTTGGAATGCCGCATGTGCGGCGATGGAAATTGCGGATGTGCTGCAACAATTACCGGCGGCAAGTGCCCTGTTCCACCCGTAATTACGGGTGGAACAGGGCACTAGGAACTCGTAACAGGAATCATTGTGACATTAATCAACGAAAAACGTTCCGCCTCCCGCCGCATTGCCCTGCAGGCAATTTATCAGGCCGAAGTGCAGGGCGACTCATTTATGGCCCAGATGCTGCCGACGTTTATCAACCAGACAACCGATGATAATGATGTGCGACAAGTTTCCACGCTCATGGCCTGCGGGGCCTGGGATTATCGCAACGACGCCGACGCATGGGCGGGGCGGCTGATACCACATTGGACGCTTACCCGATTGGCCGCGGTAG
>JAJYGE010000133.1 GCA_021785155.1 Planctomycetota bacterium | reverse complement strand
ATAGTGACGGACAAACCGCGGATGTGCACAGCGTCAGTGCCGGGCTGGATTATCCGGGCGTGGGGCCGGAACATGCCTATTGGAAAGATACGGGCCGCGTAAAATATACCTCCATTACCGATGCACAGGCACTGGAGGCATTCAGTATTCTGGCCCGGCGCGAGGGAATTATTCCGGCCTTGGAATCCGCCCATGCGGTGGCTTATGCCATCACGCAGGCCCGGCAAATGGCCAGGGATCAGATACTTATTGTGAACTTAAGCGGGCGGGGAGATAAGGATTGTATGGAAGTGGCGCGACTGCTGGACGAACAGGCCGCAACGGAACAAAAGGTGTTATGATGGCAATCAATAAGTTATTCTCGCCTGACAACATATTCCCTCGCGACCTGCCGCTGGGAGCCATCGTGCTGGCTGTTTGCGCATGCGCAATTTCCGGCTGCGGGAAATCGCCGTTGCGACCGCAATCCGCACTGCGGTCTCCTTCGGGCTACAATGACGGTGATGCGATGCTGTTCCATGCGCCGGCAGCGCACCCGCTGGTGGTAATCAGCCTGCCCAATACCCCCAATGGCCGACCCCATGTTGATACGGTGTTAAGCGTCCTGGTACCGCACACCACTGCGGCTTCCCCGCCGCGGACGCCCGTGATTCCCCCATCAACAATCATGCAGGTCCATGAGCAGGCTCTGCCCACCACGCAACCGACAACCCAACCCGCGACGCAGCCAAAGTGAAATCATTAACTTGGATTTGTGCGCCGGGAAAGAGCCGCTATACTACCGGCAGTTAATTTGAACCCCTGACAAGGAGATTCTGGTGGCCGAAGATTATGTGTTATTGGCGGAAGCCCGCAAACTTGGCGAATTGATCGGCAATCAGGATGCCATCAAAAGCTACAGAGAATTATCACGTCAGCTTGAATTGGACATCGGAGCCAAAAGCCTGCTGGAGCAGTTTGAGCAGCTTATGGAGCAGCTTTCCATAAAAGAAGCGTCCATGCAGCCTATTGAAATCGCCGAAAAGCAGAAGGCCCAATCGCTCCAGCAGTCCGTGGCCATGCACCCCCTGCTGAAAAAACTCATCGGTTCGCAGATGGAATACATGGAACTGATGCGTAAGGTACAGGAAGCCATTACCGCAGGCATTAACCAACCCGATTCCGGGCGCGCGGAACAGATTGCCCAGCCGACTTCCAAACTTATTATTTAAGTTGCAATTGAGGCCCGGGCACCATTAAAGCCTCCGGAGGCGGTACGTGCGTTAAGTCTCCGGGCAGCATCATACGCTGATGTGCCAGGAACACGCTGGCCGGGGCCGAGTTTTCCAGCACTTTGGCGGAAATACGCATTTGTTTGAGGGTTGTACGCGTGGCAATTTCCTGCGCCTGTAACTTGGAAATCTGGCCTTGCGCTGCGGCCATTTGCGCCATGTATCCGCTTATAAGAGCCTGATAATTCAAGTTCAAATATCCGCTCTGAAGATAGCCGTAATTTTCCTGTACCTGAAGAACGCCGATAGAAGTATTCAGGCTATTGATCTGATTCGTCAACTGCTGAATCTGCCGCTCAAGGCCATGCAGATAGACCCGGGCCGAATCGTATTGCGCCTGCAACTCACTTTTCTGTTTATCATAAGCGGCCATGGCAACGGCCATTTGTTGATGTACTGCCAGGGGCACCCATGTCGCACCGAGCCGGTATAGGCCTTTTTTAGCCATAAGGGCCTGCATTTTGACATCCGCCAACGTGAACATTTTGCTTAAGACCACATACAGCGTCGCGGCATGGTTGTTGGCGTAGTGATTCAACGCCATGAATATATTATCCAGCAGCATGCGATTGCCACTGTCGATATTCAACGCCCGACGGTAATAGATCAAAGCACGAGGCTCCTGACGCTGGTGGTACACGGTTATCGCCATATCATTGAGCGCGATGACGTTTTGTTGCGAGTTCGCCAGCACCTCGGAAAAACGCCGCGCCGCGGCCGGGAAATTGCCGGTTCTATAGTCCAAAGCACCAAGAACAATTAATGCGCCGTCATTGCCGGGGTCGATTTTTACCGCCGCCTGCGCCGCCGTCCGCGCGGCGTCAAATTTTCCGGCCCTATAATCCGCCAATGCGCTGGCTGTCCTGGCGGCGGCCTGGACAACCAATACTTTTACCTGCTCGGCGGCCATCCACTGTCCCGCAAAGCGCACAAATCCCAGGGATCGGTATTGTTTATATTGAATCAATTCCGCCTGGGCCTTGGCAATAAACGCGGAATGCGGATATTTCGCCATAAAATCGCTAATCGACTTGATAATCGCAACAAGGCTGGTTTGCCGATTGATGTTATATTGCAAAGCGCCAAACGCATTTTTTGCGGCGGTGGCCGGTGTGGCCGGACCGCCGAGTTCAATGGACGCAAGATCGTTTACTGGTACTTTAAATACGGTGCCGTGATCCGGATGAATAACATAATTATCGCCATGCCGATCCAGATAGCCCTGTATCACCCGCCCATCCCTAAGCGTGATGGTGTCGGCATGAAGCGGCGCGGCGATGAACACAATCAGAGCGCCCGCCAGCGATAATATGCGAGCTTTCATAGGGAACCTCCTCATCATTTCACGCCCTGTGGAGGCATTTTTCAGCCACTCCTTCCAGACGCGGCGGAAGATCATCTTTTATTATAACCGGCGTCCCCGAATGCGTCGAAAATTATTCCGCTTCCAATGTCACTTGAATGGCCATGCGCAACAGTTCGCTGCTGCTGGCCAGATTAAGCTTTTCCTTAATATGTTCGCGATGGGCTTCAATCGTTTTGGTGCTCAGATGCAGGGTTTTGGCGATTTCACGCACCGGTTTGCCCTGTCCGAGAAACTGAAAAATCTCCAGTTCCCGGTCCGTCAGCAGATCGAGCGATGATTTCAGGGGCTGGTTGCCGGAAACCGCCAATTGCCGCAGCACCCGGGCGGCAATGGCTTCGCTGACATAAATTTCTCCGGCCAGAATTCGCCGTATGGCGCGGAGAATTTTTTCTGTTGCTTCCTGTTTCATAATGTAGCCGCGAGCACCGGCCCGTAAAACTCTCTCCGCATACATGCTTTCATCATGCATGGATAGCACCAGCATGAGCAGATTTTCATACCGCGCTTTAAGGTCTTTGATCAGTTCCAGACCCGGTTTGCCTTTCAGTGATAAATCCACCAGAACCAGATCCGGTTTAAGTTTGGCGATTAAATCCATCGCCACATCCGCATCGGGTGCCTCACCGCAAACGCTTAGATCACCGGCGGCTTCAATCAGCATGCGCACGCCCTGCCGCGCCAGTGGATGGTCATCGACCAGCAAAATGCGGGGAAGACTCTTAACGGGTTTCACGCGCGGGCGGATATTAGGCATGGTCCACAGTCTCCAAAGCTGGTTCAGGGCCGCCGACCGAACAGACCACCGTGGTACCTGTGCCGGGGCTGCTGCGAATATCAAGTCGCCCGCCGATAACACGGGCTCGATAATCCATAATGCGTAATCCTAATCCACGCCCGCGCGGTTCGGCAAATCCGCTGCCGTCATCTCGAATGGTCAGACGCACCGCGGAGCCGATCGTTTTACAACGAATTTCAATGTTTTTGGCATGGCCATGGCGGACGGCATTGTTGATGGCTTCCTGTGTAATTCGGTAAAGGTGCGTGGCCGCCAGCAGGGAACACGATTCCGGCAAGCCGTCGGCACGAATCCGGCACACAATGCCCAGTGCCGATGCGGTGCTGAACCCCAATTCCTGCAAGGCGGTGGGAAATTCATCGACCTGTTCCAACGGTTGGAGGCCGCGGGCCAACTGCCGCGTCTGGGCGATGGCGTCATTGAGCATAGCGGCAAGATTTTCCGTCTCCTCCGCCAGTATCTTCGATTTTTTTTTCAGCCGCTGGGCAATGGCCTTGGCGACCATGGCCGCACCGGTGAGCACCTGCCCCAATCCATCATGGAGGTCCTGTCCGATTCGGCGCTGTTCCCGCTCGGCAATATGCAGAATTTCCGCCTCCATGCGCTTGCGTTCGGTAATATCGCGCACAATTCCGGTGAAATGGCGACCTTCGCCGGTCTTCTGCTCTCCCACCGCCAGGTACATCGGAAACGTCGCGCCATCTTTGCGCCGCCCGGTGACTTCCCGCCCCACGCCAATAATTTTCGCATGGCCTGTTCGTAAATAATTATCCACATACCGCTGATGCTCACTGCAATACGGCTCGGGCATGAGCATTTCAATTTTACGACCGATGGCCTCGGAGGCCGCATAGCCGAAAATGCGCTCCGCCGCCGGATTAAATGATTCAATATTGCCACGGTCATCCATGGTGATAATGGCATCCACGGCGGTTTCCACAATGGCGCGAATTTGCGCTTCACTGCGGCGCAGCGCTTCGGTGATTTGCGCGCTGCCGGTAATATCCATACCGATGACAATGCCCACGGTAGAACCGTTGTCCGGGTTAACATGCGGCGATGCCACAAAAGACGCAATGCGTTTTTGCTCCGGATCACCGCAGCAGGTCTGCTCAAAGCGAACCGAGCCGTTGAATTGCGCGGGTTTTTCCAGCAGGGCCATGACCAAATGGTGGTTTGCGGGGGACAGAATATGATCTTGGGCGGGTTGTCCTAAAAGGGTCTCCGCCTTGTGGCCACATGCGGAGGTTAATTGCGCATTGACATAAAGAATCTTTCCGGTGGAATCCACCACAGCGGAAAAAAGCCCCGGTGAATCAATCATGGCACAGGCCCAGGCCGGGTCTTGGGGCATCATGAAATCTCCAACATTGCCGAAAATACAGTCGGCAACCATCCCCTGGCACCGCGGATTAAACCAACCGCGCATCCATGCACTGCCAAGAAAATGGATTATAACGGATGTTACGGTAAAAGCCATGGATTTGCACGGCGATCATGCGCTGTAAAATTAACGGTTTTGCGCGTATTGTCTGGAGTTTCTTTCTCGTGGCCACTTGGACGCCACGATGGGGAAGCGCTGCTGGCATGATGACTTGGGACTTTTCCAAATACTTCTGCACCGGTTCCCGTGGCTGCGGGATGCAGTGGCACAATGGTTTGCGTTTTTGCCGTCGCGGTTATAGCCGAAGCCGGCCAGCTCATCATGAACCCCTTCGAGATAGGTGCTGATGACATCGTAGAGAAAAAGCCCCGTCGAGCCGGATGGTGACGAGGTTGCAAAGAGTCGATCCTCAATGTGTGGCTGGTGCTGAACCGCAACGGCCGTTAAGCGCCACATGGTGTATATGCGCCCCGGCTCGCCACGCCGGGGTTTATCAATCCGCTTTTTACAGCGGCGCGTTATCAATCAGCCGCGTGGTGCCGAGTTTCGCGGCAATCAGCAGGACGCCGGGGGTATCGACCAGGCTGTTGAATGGGGTCAAGGTTTCGCTGTGACAGGCCAGGGCATATTGCACGTCCATGCCCGCCTGCTCAAGACGCTCCCGCATTCCGGATTCCAGGGCCGCCGCCGCACGCTTTCCACCCTGATATTGGTCCCGGGCCCAGCACAGGGCTTGATATATTGCGCCGGCCTTTGCCCGCTGCTCCACCGATAAATATCGATTCCGGCTGCTCATGGCCAGACCATCCGCTTCGCGCATCGTGGGTGCGGTAATTACCTCCACCGGCATATTCAAATCCAATGCCATACGCCTTAAAATCAACTGCTGCTGAAAATCTTTCCGGCCCAGAATCATCGCTTCCGGCTCAACAATGCCCAGTAATTTTGCCACGATGGTGCATACACCCCTGAAATGCCCGGGGCGAATAGCGCCATCAAGCACTTCGCCCAGCGGTCCGGGGTCAACGCTGATTGCTGGGGCGACGGGATACATTTCTTCCGGCGATGGAGCAAATATCACATCGCCCCCCCACCGCGTCACACAGGCCACATCCTGTTCAAAAGGCCGTGGATATTTATGAAAATCTTCATTCGGGCCGAATTGTGTGGGATTAACAAAAATGGAAACCGCGGCAATCCCGTTCGGGCCGGCCATTTTCCGGGCCAATTGGACCAGACTACCATGGCCTTCATGTAAAGCGCCCATGGTAGGAACAAAGACGATTGTTTTTCCCTCCACCGATTGTCGGTAACGCCGAAAATCAGAAATGGTATTATATATATTCATCCCACTATCTTATCACGATTGTGCCGAATCACATGAACCCATTGGACAGGTTCGCAATAACGCCATAACTGTTTTTTCCAGACGCGGATGGATAACCGTCGCCGCAATCTCGGCCAGGGGCCGCAGAACAAATAATCGCTCGTGCATATGCGGGTGCGGAATTTTTAATTCCGGATTATCCATCAGTAAATTGTCATACAGAAGAATGTCCAAATCAATATTCCGCGGACCGTTACGTATAGCCCGCGCCCGATCCCGCCCGATGTCGCGCTCAATGGCCAGCAGTGATTTCAACAAATCCTCCGGCGATAGCTCTGTGGTCAACTGCGCCGCGGCATTAAGATAATTTTCCTGCCCCGCGGGTCCGCCGACCGGCGTTGTGGTGATAAATTGTGAAATCCGCACCACCCGCGTTGTGGCAAGCTGTGCGATAGCCGCCAGCGCCCTGTGAAGGTTTTCCCCCCGATTCCCCAGATTGCTGCCCAGCGCGATGTAGCAAGTTGATGGCATAAAATAATTACATCCTGTCACGGGGCCGTGGCCGAGTCGCCAGACGTAGCGGGATGTGATAAATCCTCCCTGGGCCGGGCGGTAAAGATTACCAGCATCAGGAGTACCGACGCCCAAAGTGATACGCCAATGGTCAGCATCCAGCGATGCCCGTTGGGACCGAATATTTTACCGACATCCGTGGTGAGGAACATCAGAAACGCCGCTATAGATAGTGCGATCAGTGCCCGGCGCCGGGTGATGTAGGACATCAGTGGATCCGACATAATCATTCCCGCCGCCACGAGCGTGAGAATAAGTGTAACAAAATGCGGCACCCATGTCCGAGGCGAGGCCCATAGCATAAACGCGGCCACGCCCCCGATTTCCATCACATACCGTCGATGCCGCAATGTCGGCAGGGCTTCACGCGACCACCACAGGCCCACCACACCTATCGCCACAAGTATGATACGAATGATCATATCGGAAACCGGTGCCGGGACGTTGATGACATTGACATACGTGGCCGGGTGCATTTTATCGGGAGTCATCGGAAAAGCCGGCACATGGCGAATGAGACGGGAAATGAATACCGGAATGGACTGCCCCACAAAGTAGGTTAAATGTCCGCCACTGAGATAAGGTACGATCATGATTCGCGTCCATTGGCGCAACCATGCCAGATTTTGACTCCAACCGAATATGGCCGCCGGGATCAGCAGTAATCCTAAAACCAGACCGGCACAAATGCCTCCGGCCACCCGCCATTGGCGTTTCCACAAAAAATAAATGAGAAATACCAGCGGCGTTACTTTAATGCACACCGCGAAACCCACCAGAATTCCACCGGCATATTTCCAGGCCGCCTCATCCAACTGTGCCGCGCATAATCCCAACGTCAGCGGCAGCAGCATAAGTAAATTGGTCTGGCCTTCCTGAATATCCTGCAGCGCCGGCCAGAACCACACCGCAAGAATCAGGAGCATTGCGGTTATGGAAAGATGAACCCCCGCCTGCCGGGCCATACGATATACCGCCCAGAATATCCCCACGCAGAAAAAATACTTGCAGAAGGCCCATATCCACTCCGCGTTCGGTGGAGAGAACCAGGTCAACGGCCCAAAAATCGCCAGTGTGACCGGCGGTGTTGGAAATGTATCACTGGTGTAGGGTACATGCTGCTGAATAAATGGGGGCACCACAACCATCCAGCGATCAAAATCGTTGACGTAATGCGTGGAGCCGGTCTTTTCTCGATGAATCACGCGAATCCGCGCCTGAAAGGCCGCCACGATGGTTACAATCAGGCCCACCGCCAGCATGATGCTGATCGTTATTTGAAGCCGCGATAGTTGTGAGCGATTCATATTCACTGTTTTAATCGATTCTTCCCGTGGCCAAAATCATGGTCAATCTACGTCTGTATCTTCAAACGTGCTATCCGTGCCACCGCTTCCCGCAAGCGGCTTTCATCCACCGTCAGCGCCATGCGCAAAAATCCCTCCGCGGCCGGGCCAAAACCCGCACCGGGAACCGTCACCACATGCGCCTCCTCAAGCAGACGATTGCACAAATCCATGGAGCCGATGCCGCGTGGCGTATTAACCCAGCAGAAAAACCCCGCAGTGGGTTTGCGAAACTTCCAGCCAACTTCCGCCAAGCCGCCATGGAGTGTATCGCGCCGCCGACGATAGATATCCATCTGCTTTTTTACCTCCGGGTGATCATAATGTTCCAACGCCACCGCGCCGGCAACCTGAATGGCATTAAACTGCCCGGAATCCACATTGCCCTTCACCTGTCCTAACGCCGCCACCACCGCCGGATTGCCCACAGCCCAGCCGATGCGCCAGCCGGTCATGTTAAAACTCTTGGACAATGAATGAAATTCAATCGCCAAATCCATAGCGCCGGGTACCTGCAAGATGCTGCATGGAGCCTGCTCAAAATAAACCTCACCATACGCCAGATCATTGGCGATGATCCAGTCGTACTTTCTGGCCATTGCCACCGCTTTTGCATAAAAGCTCAGTGGAGCGGTTGCGGCGGTGGGATTATTGGGATAATTCAGCCATAGTATGCGAGACTGCTGCCGGATATCTTCAGGAATGGCCTCTAGGTCCGGCAAAAAGTCATTTTTCTCCAATAACGGGAGTACAAACACCCGACCACCAGAAAAAATGGTTCCACTGGCATACACCGGATAGCCCGGCTGCGGCACAAGAACAACATCTCCGGGATTAATAACCGCCAATGGCAGATGAGCAATGCCATCCTTGGAGCCAATGGTCGTGATGATGTTTTTATCAACATCCACAGTCACACCAAACCGGCGCTGCATAAACGTAGCCGCCGCTTTACGGAATGCGGGCACGCCTTCATCAAATGGGTAACGGTGATTTTTAGGATCGTAAATAGCTTTGGCCATTTCATCAATAATAAATTTATGTGTCGGCAGATCCGGATCGCCCACGCCCAGGTTAATGACATCCTTACCTGCCGCGAGCAGTGCCCGCTTTTTCCGGTCGATTTCAATAAACAGATAAGGAGGCAGGGCTTGGAGGCGTTGAGACTTGGTAAATGACATCCGGGGATTCCTTCCATTCAGGTGGAAAACACAGCGGTGACTTCCAGACACCGGGCAGTTACGCCAGTGTAAGAAAGATTCAACTTCCGGTAAAGTACACCATTGAGGATTTGGTAGCGTATAAAGGGTCGGTGCCCGCGTGCGTTACACGATGGAACCTGAACAACGGCCCCATCCGGAAGTACCGGGGCGGCTTTTCTAACTTCAATGGAGATGTATTGACCTGATGCTGGCTTACTACATTCAAACGCTGAATCCATTTATCTGGCAGTGGGGAAATTCCGGCTTTGGTATCCGGTGGTACGGAACCGCATATCTGCTGGGCTTTATCATCGCCTATCTGCTGATGAAAAGATTTATTCGCACTGGCCGCATGTTGCTGCCGATGGAACAATTGCCGGATTTTGTGCTTTTTGTCGCCATATTCGGCGTATTGATCGGTGGACGCCTCGGTGAAGCGCTGCTTTATCGCCCCAGCATGTTTACCAATTTTTCACCGCCATTTCCGTACTGGGGATTACTGAAAATCCAGGACGGCGGCATGGCGGCGCACGGCGGAATCGTCGGGGTGTTTGTGGCAACCTATATTTTTGCCCGACGGCGCGGGTATCGTTTCCTTAATCTGGTGGATTGCGGAGCCATGGTGGCCCCTATCGGAATCATGTTTGGCCGCATCGCCAATTTTATTAATGGTGAAGTCTATGGCCATATTTCGCACGCCAAATGGGCTGTGCAGTTTCCCACAGAATTAATTTATCAATCCCAACCGCTTGATGCTCGGATTCGGCACCTGGCTGGAACGATTGCCTCGAAACATCCGAATCTGGCCCATTTTATGGATCAAAATCCGGTTGCCGGGATGGTACGCTATTTAAGCCGACACCTGCAATGGCACCATCCCAGCTTGTCGGCAACACTGGGGCTGCATCCGCAGGAGGAGATTATCAAACTGGCACACAGTGGCAAATATCCTTTCCTCAATGAACAACTGCGCTATATTCCGGATTTTTTACGCAAGATTCAGCTGGATGTGAATGCCCGGCATGTGGCGCAACAAGTCATGGTGCGCTACCCCAATCTGGCCGGAGCCATCAGCCGTAATCCCAACATGGAGCTGATCAATCTGGCCCGGCAAGGCAACATATTTGTCATTACCCATCTGCGTCAAATTCTCAATCCACGGATTCCTTCGCAACTTATTGAAGCCTCACTGGAAGGGCTGTTGCTTTTTCTGCTCTGCTTTTTTATCGGTTCAAAATGGAAAAAAGAAGGAATCGCCGCAGCCTCGTTCGCGACGCTGTACCCCATTATGCGAATGATCGGGGAGCAATTCCGTGCCGGCGATCAGCCCAAACTGATTTTTGGCCACTGGATCAGTCTCGGCGACTTGTACAGTTGGCCCATGCTGCTGCTTGGCCTGATGTTCCTGATCTGGTCCATTCGGCGGCGCGAACCGACTGCTCAGTTGCGCCCACAAATTAAGATTGACGGAGGGCCAGGATAATGTGGGCGCGAAGGGAGGAGGATTGTGTATGGGAACATACATTGACGACGAGCGCCAAAGCCCACGGCCTCCTGGCCCCTGCCCCGCAGGGTTGAGA
>JAJYGE010000567.1 GCA_021785155.1 Planctomycetota bacterium | reverse complement strand
GAACATCCGATATAGTATTATGCTGGCGCAATATCGTCATTTATGAGTGGCGCTCTGGCCAGATGTCAGGGGTGGTGGACCGGTGGCATAATTGGAATATCATTGGATTGTGAAGGACGGGTGGATTGCAGGGCGGATTTCGCGCTTGCGGAGCGGTTGTCCGCCGGGGCGGTGCTTGGCGACGCGGCGGATAACGGCCCGGTCTTTCCCTTTGTAGCGCTTTGGGCCGGGAGTTGGGACTGGGGCCTTGCCAGGTTGTTCAGCGGCGGGCCAACATTAGGTTTTGTAGCTGTAGCTGATCCCTCTGTTTCGGAATGTGCCGGGAGCATCCTTAGAGGCGTTATTTCCACCCATTTGTGCCATCGTAAGATCACCAGTCGTTGCCAACCGTTGGGAAAGGAGGGGGTTTTTAGTTTCACCACGATCTTCGCGACGTCTCCGCTGTGAATCGGACCGAAATGGACGGCTTGGCTGATTTGCCATCCGGACAGGGTATGGTCTGAAATGGCCGGAGGCACGGCCACTGAAACGGTCCCCTGCAATCGACCAACGCGGGCATTACGGATCTGAAGTACCAGCGTATGCTGCTGATTGAAGACGGATTTCGGGTCGGCCGTAACGGATGCGATGGGCAGTCCCTTTATCCTGGCGGTGCGCAAGGTTGCCACAAGATCCGTAGGCTTGCCCGGATCGGTTAGGAAAAAGACATGGCCGTTTAACGGAATTTCCTGCCAACCTGGATAGGGCGACGGCACGGGGTTGCCTCTGGTGTTGTAGGTGGCCATCATTCCTTCCGCGTCCACCACAATCAGTTTTCCGGGCGGAAATTGCCCTGCAGACGGCAACATGGTACGTAATTGCTTCCATCCCGCCGCCCCATTGGCCACCATTTGCCGCCAGATTGCGCGTTGTATCATCAGGGGCGGCTGCGAATTCCATGAACTCCATTTCTGATCATTCCTGTCGTCCACTGCCAAGCCGGCTACGAGCGCCACCGAACCGTATGTCTGCTGGAACACCGCCGCCAGCAGCGGTAAATGTGGATGCACAATGGAAAATAATTTTCCGGGACCCAGCACATGCAATTCAAAATTATTATTTTCGGACAGCACGGGGACGTACGTGGCCGCCGCAGCCAAAAATAATCCGGGGTCAGATCGGTCCGGACCTTGGCTTACGGGAAGTATCATGACGGGCAACGCCCCATCCGATCGGTCCAGTGTCCGGCATAAACGTATTGACCTCGCTGTATTGCTCAATGCGACTCCGCCAAGCAGTCCGGTCAGAGTCGGGATCCCTGTTTCGGAACTGATAACATCGGGCGTGGCGAATATCAAGGCCGTGGATTTCAACGCCCGCAAGGTACGGCTCAGCAACGGGATGAAATATTTTGCCGTCTGCGCAGCCTTCGGCGTGGCCGGGCCGGAAAATCGTACCACAAATGCCCGACACGCCGGTATCAGCGGCAGAAAATACGTCCGGATGATCTTTGAGTTCAACCAATGTGCCGGATGCCGTCCGTCATCCGGCAAGGTGAAAATCGGAATAATATCCGCGCCCGCGCGGTGGATGGAGGTTGCCAGACTGGTGTTAAATGCGGCCAGATACCGCTTCTTAGCCCCCGCTGGGAAGGCATTGATCAGATAATGTCGAATACCCGTTTCTTTCACGTAGCTGGTGATGAATCCGCGCGGATGGGATTGCAAAACTTGTTGAGGCAAAAACTCCAGCCACGGGCTGGCGGTTCCCGGTGGGGTGGAAGCCGGGGTATAAATGCACCGTAACGGTTGCACATCCATGCTGGCCGGAACCACAACACGTCCCCAAAGCAATTGATAGGCTCCCACGCGAGAGACGGTTTCCGGCAAACTGATACGGACGATTTGGCCGCCAGTGAGAACCGTTGGCCGAATTGGCGTGGTGGCCAGCAGAATGCGGACGGCACCGCGCCCAGGCCGGAACATCCAATGCAAATTTCCTTTAAGAAGGTGCATGGTATGCCCCGGATTTTCGACCGCAATATTAAGAATTACTTGATCGCCGGCATGATACAGGCCTGAAGGATGATTTTCGCCCGTAAGGTACATTCTAAGTGATGCGCCAGGTGCAACGTTGGCGGTAATCAGAAATAGCATCAGCGTAATGAAGACCGTTCTCATAACCGCAATTCTAGCGCCAAGTTCGAGGCTTGGCGAGAGTTGCCGCGACTCCGGCGGGCCAGCCACGGATCGGGCATTGGCCGGGAACGGCACAACGCTTTATAATTTCCGCGATGTTAACAAAACGAATTATTCCGTGTCTTGATGTGGATGCCGGGCGGGTGGTCAAAGGGGTAAAGTTTTTTGACCATGTGGATGCCGGCGATCCAGTCGAACAGGCCCTTTTTTATGACCAATGCGGAGCTGATGAACTGGTATTTTATGATATAACCGCCAGTCACGAGGCTCGGCAAATCATGGTGGACGTGGTGCGCCGGGTGGCGGACTGCGTGTTTATGCCCATCACAGTAGGTGGGGGAATTCGCACGCTGGATGATGCCACACGGCTGATTCAGGCCGGGGCGGAAAAAGTGAGCATTAATTCCGCCGCGGTGAACGACCCGGAATTGATTTCCCGAATTGCCAGAAAATTTGGACGTTGTGCCACGGTGCTTGGATTGGATGCCAATCGCGTGAGCAGGCCGGATGGCAATGAAATATGGGAAGTGTTTATCAACGGCGGTCGTGTGGGTACGGGCAGGGACGTTGTATCTTGGGCTAAAGAGGCGGAATCACGTGGTGCCGGTGAAATTGTGCTTAATGTCATGAATTCCGACGGTACGCTGGAAGGATATGACATTGAGATGACCCGGGCGGTCAGCGAGGGTGTTCATATTCCGGTGGTGGCCAGCGGTGGGGCGGGTAAGCCGGAGCATCTGCTTAAGGTACTCACGGATGGAAAAGCGGATGCGGCGCTGGCGGCATCGATTTTCCATTTTCGCACCTGGTCGGTGCAGCAGGTAAAAGATTATCTGTCCCAGCATGGAGTTCATGTACGTCTGACACCGGAGCTTAAAAATGCTGGATAGCGTACTGTTGTGGATTGAGAAAAACCGTTCACTCTGGATTCATGATCTCAAGCAATGGCTGGCGATTCCCAGTGTTTCCGCGCAGGGGGAGCATGATGTGGATATCCATGCGGCAGCCGAATGGGCGGCGTTTTATTTGCGTGGCGCGGGTTTGACGGCCACACTGATAAAAACGCCCCGTCACCCATGCGTGCTGGCCACCACGCCTGATGGCCTGTGTCCGCCGGACGCACCGCACGTGTTGTTGTATGGCCATTATGATGTTCAGCCGGCGGAACCGCTGGAACTCTGGAAATCTCCACCCTTTACACCCACGATACGCGACGGCAAAATTTTTGCACGCGGAGCCAGTGATGATAAGGGACAGGTGTTTTGCCATTTAGCGGCCCTGGCGGCATGGAAGCAGATCGCGTATGAATTACCCGTTCGCCTCACGGTGCTTTTGGAGGGAGAAGAGGAAATTGGTTCGCCGAATCTCCGCGCGGTGATGACTGAAAATGCCAATCGTCTGGCTTCCGCCCGCACCTTGATTATCAGTGATTCCTCGCAGTTTGCGCCCGGTGTACCGGCAATCATCACCGCCCTGCGCGGGCTGGTGTATTATCAGGTTGTGGTTTCCGGAGCCAATACAGATTTGCACTCCGGTATTTACGGTGGCGCGGTGGCCAATGCCGCCAATGCGTTGTGTCAGATATTGGGCCAACTTCATGATGGGCGGCACCGCGTGACGATACCGGGCTTTTATGATGAGGTTCTCTTGCCCGAGCCGGAATTACGGACCGCATGGGGAAAGCTGCCGTTCGATGAAGCGAACTTGGCTCGGGAACTGGCGGTGCCTGAACTTTCCGGCGAAGTCGGATTTACCACGTTGGAACGCCGCTGGTGCCGTCCGACGCTGGACATTAACGGCTTGACCAGCGGCTATCAGGGAGCCGGTGCCAAAACCGTTCTGCCGGCGACCGCCTCGGCGAAAGTGTCCATGCGGCTGGTACCCAATCAGGATCCGACAAAAATTGCCGCCGCGTTTGAAGAACACATTCGGCAACTTACCCCCGCCGGTATTACGGTTAAATTGGAGTGCCTTAGCAGCTCCGCTGCGGCCTTAATGCCAACCGATTCCCCGGCGATCACCGCGGCCGTGGAAGCGTGCGAAGAAGGCATGGGGAAAAAGCCGGTATTCGTCCGTGAGGGCGGCTCCATCCCCGTAGTCAGTTGGTTCAAAGAGATGCTGGGTATTGATTCCGTATTGCTGGGCTTTGGCCTGCCGGATGATAATCTTCACGCACCCAATGAAAAGATGGATGTGGACTGTTTTTATGCCGGTATCCGTACCGCCGCCGCGCTGTACGATCGTCTGGCTAAAAATATCCGCTGATGCGCAACCCCGCCTGTGATCCCTCCATTTGTTCAAAAAAGTAATTGGGGCGGGTGGTAAATATGCGGCATTTCCGATTGGCGGTGGTTGTGGTGCCGGGCGCGGCATCTGTCTGGACGGGCTGCCGTCTGAATCGTTGGCACACCTATTGGCGGTTAAGACGAAGGTTGAATCCGAAACAATTTGTCGGCGCGACCGGTCGGGAAAACTTCCGCACCGTATTATCGTGCCTGGCGTTTAACGAGATGTGTGGCAAAATTGGGATAATTATGGTAAGTTCTGAGTTTAGCGGTTGGAGTAATTTGAGCCAACATCTGGCGCGAATGCAGGAATGACAGTTTTGATGTATGTAAACTACATGTATATCGCCGGGGCGGTGGCAGTTTTCCTGATGTGGGGACGGTTTTTAGTCTGGATTGACAACGACCTTCCCAACATGCCTGAACAACCCGCGTTTCTCTGGAAGGGTGTCTTGCTGGGATCGCTGGTAATTCTTATGTGCATCTGGCTGCTGGTCGCAAATTTCTGGTTTGCCCTGATACTGAGTATTTTTATTCCGGCCGCACTGCTGGGGTATTATTGGCGCACCCGTGTGGCGGTTTTGGGTTCTTCAGGTAATCTGCTGGGGGTGATATCAGGTCGTCTTTCGCAACTGTCCGCCGGGCGGCAGGCTAAAAAATCCGTCGCCCAACTTGGTCTTCGTTATGAAGGGAAAGGTGGCAGGCCCCTGCACCTGCCTGCCGTTGAGGATCCCGCGTATAACGGCGTGGTACTGCTGGATCAATTGCTGATCCAGGGGCTGGAAAATCGTGCGCAACGCATCGATCTCATGCCGTCGTCGCAGGCCTATGAAACCTCCTTTACCACGGATGGTGTGGTCTATCCGCAGTCGGGAATGCAGCGTTCCAATGCCGAGCCGCTGATTCATGCGGTAAAACTTATTACCGGTCTGTCCCTGGAAGAACGTCGACGTCCGCAATCCGCCGTATTTACGACCCGTGACGCCGAT
The DNA here is from genome assembly GCA_021785155.1 of Planctomycetota bacterium. Next base: position 40,533 of record JAJYGE010000567.1, on the reverse strand, counting down.
AATCATCCGCTGCAATGGACCGCCAGTACCAGCGGTACCACGGCTGGAGAGCGCCTATGGCTGCAATGCGAAGCCAAGGACAATTGGAAAATGCCGCTGGATCACCTTGGAATGTCATCGGAACAACTCACATCTCTGCGGGAAGCCTTAATTGGCACTGATGGGCTGTTTATTGTCACAGCGCCAACGCACATGGGGCGTACCACCACGCTGTATTCACTGCTGGGGTCCCATGATGCCTATACCACCAGCATGAATACGCTTGAAATTCATCCGCGGGCGGATTTTGATTCCATCACGGTTACGCGGTTTGATCCGTCGGCGGAAAATGCCAGCCACGCTAAAACGCTGCAAAGCCTCATGCTTAAGGATCCCCACATTCTGATGGTGGCCCAATGCCCGGATGCGGCGACAGCCGCGCTTATCGCAAAATATTCAATGGAAGACCATCGTGTTTATCTGGGCTTACGGGCTAACGACACCATTGCGGCCCTGGAATTATGGCGGAAGGTATTGCCGGATAATCAGGTGGCGGCGGCACCATTGCGTGCGATCATCGCCCAGCGACTGGTTCGTCTGCTCTGTCCGACATGCAAAATTGCGTACCAGTCCGATGAGGCCTTGTTGGCCAAGTTAAATTTGCCGATAGGTCGGGATCTGTCGGCGTTCAAGGCCAACACCCAGCCATCGCGCGATCCGAAAGGAAATGTAATCAAATGTCCGGATTGTGCCAGTCTGGGATATCGGGGCCAAACCGGGATATTTGAGATTCTGGTGATTAACGACGATATTCGCAGAGCCATCGCCACGGGGCGCTCCGCGGAGGAAATTCGCACGTTGGCCCGTAAAAACAACATGATGTTTCTGGTGGAACATGGATTTCGAAAATTCGCGATGGGGCTGACGTCCATCCAGGAAGTCATTCGCGTATGTACGGCGGGAAAAAAGTCCGGCGCAACACCCAAAACCGCGGCGGCTGGTTCGCGGGCGGGTGTCGCAAAAGCCGGGAGTTCCGGCGGCGCGGTGTTGCCCGGTGAATCCGGAATCGGCGGAACAAGATCCGGCGGTACAACTTCCGCCGGAGCGGTAAACGACTGATTGGAACAGGCGTGTGAGTCCATGGCCAGAGCTATGATCCCTCGCCCTAGTGCATTGGAATATCATCCATGATACTGCAGATTATAGTTCTGTTATTCATCATTCTTTTTGCCTTATATATGGCCAACGAGGGGCCTCTTTCGTCCCTGCTGTTGTTGATAGCTGCCTTTTTTGCCTCCGCGCTGGCTATCGGGACGTATCCGGTCTGGTCCAAACCGATTTTAAACCATCGTCCGGATTTTGCTTATGGCGTGACTTTTCTGCTGGTATTTTTTCTTGCTTTTTCACTGATACGCACAATGTTTGATTATCTCATCCGCGGCGATGTGGAACTGCCACTTTGGCCAAGCCGTATTATTGGAGGGGTATTCGGCTTTTTCACCGCGATGATCCTCATCGGATCAGTGATGGTTGGCGTGCAGATGCTGCCACTCCCAAGCACGATTCTGGGCTACAACCGATACAATCACGCCACGGACCTGGCTCGCAATTCTCCCAGTGGACTGTGGTTGGATCCGGATGGATTTGTAACGGGGATTTGGGGAATGGTAAACGGGCAGAGCCTGGGGGGACATTCGTTTGCCAAGTATCATCCTCAACTGCTGCGGGAACTCTACGCTGATCGTTACACTGTGCAGTATGCAGGAGAAAAAGCGCTTCCCCCCAAGCTTTTGAAGGTTAAGTTTGCCGGTCCGCTTCCAAAAGTGTTGATCAAGAAATACCAGATTCCAACATCGGCCATGCAGGTGGTTCTGGTTCGCACGGAGGTGTTGCATGGTGACGCCCAGCCCAATGTCAGTTCCGACCAGGGCTATTTCCGTGTGACTCCGGCCGAGGTTCAATTGATCACCACAGGCGGTGAAATGTACTTTCCGCGGGGGTATCTGCAAGACGGTCGCGATTATACACCCTTAAAACTCGATGATCCGATGGTGGATGATTATCGCACGGTGCATGGCCATCGGATGGTTATTCAAAATTGGATATTTACAATTCCCAAAACGGATCAGCCGCTGGTTTTACGAATGAAGCAGACTGCGGAAGTTAATTTGCTCACGGGCCTTTCTGGGCAAACGCTTGAACCGCTGCCGGCATCGGATTACCCGCAACTGCCTTACAATAATTCTTCTCTAGACGTGCAATTGGCCGCCAGTGGCTTGTCTTCCGCGCCGGTTCACATGTGGATCATTTACGGGGTCGTGCCGCTGTCCCATCTGCGTTTTGCCATGCAGGACGCCTCGGGGCGATTGGGGCGAATCCGTCGAGCTATTATTGCGGGCAAGCCGGTTTGGACAACGGCAAAAATTTCCGGCACGCCCAATACCACGCTCATCAACATGTATCACCAGAATGCTCTAAATTTACGTTTGCAACACTCCGCTCCGTGGGGTCAAATCTTGCCGGTGTTGTTAACGTCACAAGTGGGTACCAATACCAATGATTCGATGACGCGGATCAGGACTTATTTTCGCAACACACTCAAACCGCTGATTGCGAGCCAGCGCGTAGCGTCAGCCAGACTTAATGCGACCGGACAACTCAAGAAACCCATTAAACTCGGGCCGGGAAACTATGCTGTGCTGATATGGTCTGATAGCTCGGCGCAGATGCGTGTCTGGTTGACGTCTGTGACCGTTCATCAGGGGGCCAAGGCCACTGTGCAGGTTAATTCCGGAGACAAAATCGTCAATTATTCCTTGGCGCAGTAGAAAATGCGGCGGCCTGCCGGATTGACAAACTGGGGGCTGTGTCACTATAAGTTATTAATAATAAGGGGCGATTGATTTTACATTCGTCCATTGGGTAATTATTTCAGGAGTACGAACCATGGCTTTTCAACTTCCTTCACTACCGTATGATTTCAGCGCTTTGGAACCCATTATTGACACGCAAACCATGCAGATTCACCACGGGAAACACCATGGTGCGTATGTAACCAATCTCAATAATGCCATCGCTGGAAAAGCCGCTCTTGAGGCCAAATCCCTTGATGGTCTGATCAGTGATCTGGCATCGGTTCCGGAAGATATCCGCATGGCCGTGCGCAATAACGGCGGCGGTAACGCCAATCACAGTATGTTCTGGCAGATCATGGCTCCAAAGGGCAAGGGTGGCGGGGGAGAGCCGACCGGGGAACTGGCGGCGGCAATTAAATCAACCTTCGGTTCGTTTGCGGACTTCAAGACGCGTTTTGGTGAAGCGGCGACCAAGCGTTTTGGTTCCGGATGGGCCTGGCTGGTATGCAAGAGCGGGAAGCTGTCCATTGGGTCAACCGCTAATCAAGATAATCCCGCGATGGGTGAGGCCGTCTGCGGTCTTTCCGGCAAGCCTGTTCTGGGCTTGGATGTCTGGGAGCACGCCTATTATCTCAAGTATCAAAATCGGCGGCCTGAATACATCACCAATTGGTGGGAAGTGGTAAACTGGACCAAAGTTGCTGAAATTTATCAGGCCGCACAAAGCTAACGAACGGCCGCTACTGCCCCAACGCATTTTGCAGATCACTGACGGTGAGGAACCGAAATGTTCCGCCGGATTGGTGCGCTATTTGCTTAAGCTCTTTTCGTTCGCCGTTAACCGATACCACGTCAATAATTTGCTCGTCTCTCCGCCACTTTGCAACATCAGTTACGATGTGTGAATCCGAAAGAAAGACTTTCGCGGTGACGACAATTACCTGATCGCCACCGAGTTTGAGCGTGGCCTGCAGAGCCTTGGCGGCGCTGGTGCTGCCGTAGGGGGAGTAATTAAGCACCGCTCGCGTTGCGGTGGCAGCGTGCTTCATATCCAACCAGCCGTGCCGCGGAAATAGTTTCAGGCCGTTCGGAGTCCATATCGCAAATTTCACCCGCTGATGAATATTCATTTTTGTAATTGAATTTTTGACACACGCCGCGACCAGATTAAAACTGTCGAGATTGGCGGAAGAGCCGTCAAGGCTGAAAACAATTTTTTCTCCGGTCAGCGGGATACCGAGAAATCCCACGCCAATCGCGGAACCCGTGTCCAATCTGCTTTCCTGTGACAAGGTTGAATTGTTGTGATGGTGCGAAAAAGTCACAATGAAAATAACGATAGTGGCCAAGATAAACAGGATTATCAGGCTGGCCAGAGTTAGTGCCAGAACCTTATTTTTTCCCGCCAGAGATTTCAGTCTGGCGGACGGCTTTTGAGCAATCGGACGTACTGGTGGATTCGAACGCGTCATCAACGGGGATTGTGGCGCGACCGACTTTAATGTTACTTCGGACCGGCTTGTGGATACAGGTTGGATGGGTCGTGCAGCGAAACCGGCCAATGCGCCGCTGCTGGTCGGCGGCGGCATGGCGGGCCGCTGGGGTGACCGGTCCCGAAGGCCACTGGCGGACAAACCCGGGTCTTCATTGGGATCGCGGGGGCGATTGCTGCCCAGGCGCGCACCAGGATCGGCGGGGCGGGTGCGAGCGGGATCGGTTGGGCCGGCGGCAATGGGGACTTTTAGCAGTGAGCCGCACTTGCTGCAACGGCAGACGCCGCCACGGAAGCCATCATCAAGTTCCAGTCGACTTCGACAATTGTAACATTGAACAACAATGGCCATGATTGTTTGATCCGTTTCCTAGTATTACCGGGGATCAAGCCTTGGCCAGCCCCGTTTCAATTATCATTTTATCATGGTTCGATGGCAATGCGAGAAAATGCCTGATTCATCATACGCGCCAGGGCGGATATTGCGCTGGAAGACATTTTGATGTCGGTGCCGGATATGTCCCCGCTGGCCACAATCACACGGGATTGGCTGTTTTCAGATTGGAGAATCCATTCATCCAATCCCAATGGCCCTGGAAGGAAATCAACGATTTTGTATTGACCCGGAGATGGTTCAATGGGGGTGGTGAGGCGAAATGGATATGCTGTGATGAATCTCCCTCGAATCGTCACATCCACGCGCAGCGCATGGAGGATTATGTGTGCGTTCATGGGGCCGAGAATCACTTTGACGCCTTGGCCGGGGATCAATGTCGCCGGTTGCAGACCGGGATTGATGTGCTCGATCATCGCGGGGGTAATACGGTATAGCGTGGCCAGATAATCGATGGAATCTCCGGCACGCACGGTGATGACTTTGACCAGTGGATCACCCGGGACAATTGCCGATCCCAATATCGTGCGACGGTTTATCTGCGATAACAGAGATCGGATGGTATCGGATTCCTGCTCACCAAAGCCGGCGATTGTTCGCCGGGCGGCTTGCAGCATGTGTCGGGCGATCAGGAGATGACCCCGTTTGAGCATTGCGCGGGCCGCCATAATTTGTTTGCCAGTCTGCCGAAGCTGACCGGGTGCCAGTACCCGCAGTACCTCCGGAGGAGCATCGACAAACGCACCCGAGAAGGGGATTGGTGCTGGGGGCTGATCATCAGAAGATTCGTCCGCCGACGATGTAACCAACGGGGTGCTGGCCGCTTGCGTTGCAGGTACTGAAGCAGTTCTTGTGTCTAAAGCCCGAAGCACCTGTCGCCTTACGCTGATGGCCTGCCACGCGCCCCAGATCACCAGCATGCCGACCACAAACCACAACAGCACCTCGCGTGATTTCGGACGGGAACGGGATTTAAAGCCAATAACCATGCCCGCCAATGTACACGCAATGCACTGTTTTTATCCACTGTTCCACGCGCTACAGTTCATCCCATTGCCCCAATTGTTGCCAGGCGGCGCTGCGAATAGAAATTTGCCGCAGCGGGGCTGCTGCCAGCGGCGATATGGAATCCGCCGTGTTGAACCGAGGCGGCTGGCTTGCCGCATGTGGTTCCGGCAAGTTGCGGCACTCAAGATAGCGGGACAATCAACGCGCCGGATGATTGCATCGCACAATTTTTTGATCCGTGATAATCATGTTCATGGGAACGTCATGTGGTTCCACGGGCAGCAGTTCTTCCAGGAGTTGTTCATGAAAGCACAGGGCAATACGCAGACCTTGAAAATCTTTCTGCGATAAAAAGCGGTCATAAAAGCCTTTGCCGCGCCCCAGGCGATAACCACGGCGGTCAAAGGCCAAGCCCGGTACGGCCACCAGGTCAATTCGGGCCAGCGAAATTGGGGTTCCTCCTACCGGATCGCGCAGGCCCTGAACCAGGGGATTGGGAGAGGTGTCCAGTGATTTGATGACCACCGGCTGAATATCCCTTTGTTCCCAGAGCACATGGGGAAGCGCTACAGTTTTAGACTCTTTCCACGCCTGGAGTACCAGGGTGGAAGTTTCCACTTCCTGTTCCATGGATAGAAACAGCATGATCGTTTCGGCCCGCCGAAATTCTGGCGTGTCCTGCAACTGATGACAGACATCCAGAGATCGCTTGTGCCGCTGTTGCGGTGTGATGGTGCCCAGAATCGCACGCATTCTATTACGCAGCTCATTTTTTTCCATGCTTGTATTTCCTCTTCCTGCCGGGTCGCCGGATACGTCATTGCGAACCACCCGGATGCGATTGCGTCCACGCCTTGTCCAACTCCGCCAGCCGCTGAAGATATCGACCTATCTCCGCTTCATGGCCGCGTTCCGTAGGCTGATAATAATGCTTTTCCACGCCCAAGTATACCTGTGGAACATACCCTTCCGGAAAATTATGGGCATATTGATAGCCCGCATGGCCGAGGTCCTGGGAACCGGGATAATGTGCATCACGTATCGGACGTGGTACGGGAATGGTTCGACCGGTTTTAATATCGTCCAACGCCTGATCAATGGCCAGTGTTACGCGGTTGCTTTTTGGCGCGCAGGCCAGATAAATAGCCGCCTGCGCCAGAGGCAGGCGGCATTCCGGCATGCCGACAAATTCCGTCACCTGCACCGCCGCCGCCGCCAGCATCACGGCGGTGGGATCGGCATTGCCGATATCTTCCGACGCGCATATCGCAATGCGCCGGGCGATAAACCGCGGATCATCACCCGCCGCCAGCATGCGCGCCAGCCAATAAACAGTGGCGTCCGGATCGCTTCCGCGCATGGATTTAATGAACGCGCTGGCGGAATCATAATGGCCGTCATCGTCATACACCATGGCCTTGGCCTGAATGGAATCGCGGGCGATTGGCAGTGTGATATGAATGCTTGGGTCCCCGTTGCCGGTGGTGCCGGGCCGCTGGGAAAACACCGCTATTTCCAGTGCGGTCAAGGCCCGGCGAGCGTCACCATCAGAGAGTTCCAGCCAATAATCCATCGCCTCGGCGTCCACGATGAGTTGCAACGAACCCAATCCATTCTTCGGATCATGGATGGCCCGATCCAAAACGGTTCGCACGTCCGTAGCCGTTAACGGTTCAAATTGAAATATCTGGCTGCGGGATACCAGTGGCGCGTTAACCGAGAAGAATGGATTTTGCGTGGTGGCGCCAATAAGGGTGATAATGCCATTTTCAACCTCCGGCAGGAGAATATCCTGTTGCGCGCGGTTAAAACGGTGGATTTCATCCAGGAAGAGAATCGTCCGTTCGCCGGTGGCCTCCAACTGGGTTTTGGACTGGGCCAGAATATCCCGAACGTCCTTCACGCCCGCGGCGGCGGCATTCATGCGTACAAAGTTCCGGCGCGTGGCCCCGGCAATAAGTTCCGCCAGAGAGGTTTTTCCCGTGCCGGGCGGCCCATAAAAAATCAGACTCACAAGTCGATCCGCTTCAATCATGCGACGCAGGAGTTTGTCCGGGCCAACGATATGCTGTTGACCTACAAAATCCGCGAGTGTTTCCGGGCGCATGCGAGCGGCCAGCGGTTTAGCGGCTTGCACCCGTTGCTCCCGGACTGATGAAAAGAGATCCGCCACGGTCTATCACCATGTTTCGAACAGCCTCGAAATGCCGGTTCACCGGCGCTCTTGGCTGTTTGCATCCGATTATAGCCATGATCGGCCTGTAACAGGGAATTGATCGATGCGCTCGGGAGGATAATTATTGTCTCAACGTGCGTTTTTTACCTCTGTGGGCAGAGCGTCTAATCGTCAGCCAGGGCCCGCCATATACAGGCGATAAGACTGAAAATAGTGGCCATCGTCAGGAGCATCCATTGTCCGAATGTCATCTGCCAGCCCAGCGTGATATGCATAAGGACCTGCATCAACAACTGTATTCCCCAGATCGGAATCCAGCATGACAGGACCAGTAATATCCAGAGAATGATTCCGGTGAACCCCGCTTCAGACACCGCATTATCCGCAATTTCCCAACCCGTCGCAGCGCCGGCGATGGCTCCGATTGCGGGTTCAACGAGCATCCAGGATCCTTTGGCAAACAATTGGGAGATAAAATAAAGGACAATCCAGGCGATGCTGACCCAGAGTAGCTTTTTGCCCAGAAATTGCAGCAGCCGAAATAAGCCCTCAAAGGGTGAAAGAGCGCTTTGTGTCATGTGCTGTTACTCCATCTTGCGCCTTAAAGCATTGATTATTATAGCTTATGAAACAAGCGGTGGAGTATTTTTAACTCCAAAGCGGGATCATGGCCGACCCGCATCCAGTAGGGTTTATTGGCCGCAGTTATGGCATGGCGCGCTTGCAGCGGCAACGGACTGGCACCAAAGGCGGAGGCCCCGAAAAATGCCACGCTCCCCACAGTGCCGGCCGGATTTTCGCGCCGTTGCACGAGGACTTCAACGGTGACCGCAAAGCTATGGGCTTGGGGCGTGCGGGTGATGACAACGCGAACAATTCTTCGGAATGTATTGATGGTTCCCTCCATGAGTTCCGGAAAAGTCGTCGCGTCGGGTCGCCACCATTGCAGAATTTCCGGCCCGGTGCGGTAGCGTGTGGTGATAACCCCCAGGCGATAGCTGGCCCATTGAATGTGATATCCCATGTTGATAAGAAGATGTATGGTGTGACGCCATACGTTGTGGTAGCTGGTGAGATCAATTTGGCCGGTGGTTCCATTTTGCGTATTGGCAAACCAGCCTATGTGAACGGCCGGGGACTTTTCCCGGTGGGCTATCCGAGCGGTCGCTGTATCGGGCGGCCTTGAGGCAATGGATGTGGTGGACGGCCCGGTTGGCTGGTGCAGCGCCCACGGCGGCCCAATCGCCGCGGGTTTAAGTGGAACAATAGTGGAATGGCATCCGCCCGCGGCAGCCGACAGGCCTATAAACAGCATCAGATAAAAGCGCTTCAATTTCATGGTTTTATTGTATCAGATTTATTTCCAAGGTCATGGAAAAAATTAATATTCGGTCGTTTGTGTCGACACGCCGGATGGCGTGCTTCGGGTGCATCATGCTGAAAGAAGCAGGCCCGGCAGGCAGGATATTCTGAAAAAAGAAGTCTTTTTGCTTGACGAATTCGCGCTTCTGGGTTTTATTAAGCTTTATGATGCGAGCGTGCGCTGCACTTTTGGATGAAATCCTGGCGGCGCAGCGCGGGAAGTTTGGTGATTCAGGGTGTGGCGATCCCTGAGATAAAATCCGGACGGTGAGTGAGAATTGACTTTCGTTGAGCCGTGGCTCGACGTAAGATATGCGAAACGTCGGAATCAGGATGGTTCGGCGGTTGATCGGGGTGTGCATCGCCACGTGCCGGAGGTCTTCATGGCCAGTTCACAATCAGCATGGGGTATTGATGTCGGGACGACGGCGATTAAAGCTATTAAGCTTCGCCGTGACGGCGACAAGGTGTCTCTTGAGGCCATGGAGGTCATTGAGCACAGCCACTTTCTAAGTGAGCCGGACATTGACCGACGGGAAATCATCCGTGAGAGTCTGGGGCGGTTTCTTGAGCATTATTCGCTGCATGGCGAGCAGGTCTTCATTGGTGCACCCGGAGCCGCAAGTTTTTCCCGATTTGTAAAACTTCCGCCCGTGGAGCCGCGTAAAATTCCTGAAATTGTCCGCTTTGAGGCGATTCAACAAATTCCATTTCCACTGGATCAGGTGAATTGGGATTATCACAGTTTTCGTAATCCGGACAGCCCGGATGTGGAAATCGGCATTTTTGCGATCAAGACGGATATTGTCGGTGCCATTCTGGGAGATTTTCAAGCGTTGGGAATTACCGTTCACGGCCTGCAATTGGCACCACTGGCAGTTTATAACGCGGTGGTCTTCGAAGGTAACGGTTCGGGTAAAGGTACAATATTTCTGGATATCGGGGCGGATCATACCGACCTGATCGTGGTGGATCAGGGGCGGTTGTGGTTGCGCAATATTAATCTCGGGGGAAATAGTTTTACTGAATCTTTGGCCAAGAGTTTCCGTTTTGCCTTCAAGAAGGCCGAGGCTCTTAAAAAGACCGCCGCCACCAGTAAATACGCGCGTCAGATATTCCAGGCCATGCGCCCTACGTTCGCCGATGTGGTGGCGGAAATACAGAGATCGATCGGCTACTACAACAGCTCACACCGTGAAAGCCGGGTCGAACAGATTGTCGGCATGGGGAATCCTTTCCGCCTTTCCAACCTGCAAAAATATCTCCAGCAATATCTGGGAATGGAAGTGGCGCGGCTGGATGGATTCGCCAAAATTGAAGTTGAAGATGCGAAAATGGCCGCCGGGTTAAGCGATCAGGCGCTGGGAATGAGCGTGGCTTATGGCTTGGCCCTGCAAGGCGTGGGAATGGCCGCCATTAACACGAATCTTCTGCCTTTGGAAATAGCCCGGCAAATGATCTGGCGGAAAAAGTATCCTTGGTTTGCCGCTACGGCGGCGCTTTTTGTCATTGGTGCCGTTGCTTCCGCAGCCCGTTATTCGATAGACTCGGCCGCGTTCCAAGCCAGTGTTCATAATCCCGCTCTCCAGATTGCCAAGCGACACATTATTGATGAATCATCCTTGCGCGGGCAATATAATTCCATCACGAATACCTATCAAACCAACCTTTCCAAAATTAATTATTATTTGGATTTGGGAAAGAAAAGAGAATTCTGGCCGCAACTTGTTCAGACTCTGTATCAATCGCTGCCCCAGGCGATGGTGGATCTGCCGAAGGATGTCAAAACTCCGAAAACCTGGAAGATTGTGCTGCAATCCGTCCAATCCAATTACCAATCTGTTTTATCCAATACGGCGGCGGTGGGAAATAATAATAACAACCGGGCCGTCGCTACTGTGACGCCGACCAGGGGCGGATTTCAATTGGTCATCAGCGGCTACACGCCCTATCGCAACTGGGGAAAAATACTTCAAACATTTCAGGATAGATTGCAGCGATTGGGCGGATCCGCGGCCGGAAAGCCGTTTGTCATTAAAATAGTAAAAGGTTCGCTGGCCACCGTGCGGATAGGAAGTTTAATGGCCGGGGGAGGGAGTTCAGGAGGCCTTGGCTTTGTTCCATGGGGATCGGAACTCGGGCCATTCTCAGACGTGTTCCTGCCGCACTTTTTGCCGTCACCAGCGTCGACGACCACTCCGGTCAATGCCCAAAATCAGAATGTCATTCCGCAGAATAATATTCCGTCTTTCCCCGGAGCAATGCCGGGCATGCCATTTAACAGCCCGGGTGGATTTCGTCCGCCGGGATTCGGGCCGGGGATTCCCGGAATGCCACAGTTTGGGACATCGGGCGGGAATAATTTTAATTTTAACAGCCAGAGTTCTGGTACGATTCATGGAGCGATAGATCCGAATACCAAGGCGTCACTGAACGATGCGACGGCGTTTCAGATGATTTTAAATGTGTATGTGCAATAATATTGCCGGTGCTCGCCGCAGGCGCCCGCGGCGAGCCGAATTTTGAAAGCGGCTTTTGATGCAGGCCGATAACGCAAGCCCGATGAAATCCGAGATATCGGATTGATTCCACTGGCTGGAGGTTTGGATGAAGTTTATCAAAGCCAACCTGATACCGATTCTATGCGGAGTGGTCATTTTGGCTTCCGTGGTGGTTTTGTTTTATCCGTTGAGCGCCATGGGCACGAAGCTCCGCGCCAGGATGAGTTCCGCCCTGGCGCAGGCACAGGTCGCCCAAAGTCTGCGCACCACATCGCTGCATATACCGGGGCATAAACGTTCGGTCGGGCCGGTGACGCCGCCGATAATCAAAGCGCGGCTGAAAATACAAAAGTATATTGAATCACAGTCCAAGGCGGTCAAGCAGGAATATATCACTTTGAACGCATGGGGACGGGTGGAATTTAATGCCCAGGGACAGATTCTTACGGATGCCCGACATCACGCGATTCCACTGCTGGCCGGTATTCCCATGGCCGGTATGCTACCCAATCCTCCGCGGTTCTTAACAGTACGCCGGGCATTCCGGCGAGAATATCGTCGATTGTTCTTGAACAACCGGGAATATCAATACTGCTTTTTGACCCGTCTGGCGGCCGGAATGCCGCCGAGTGCGGAGCGGATCAATAATCTGATCACTGCCCGTTTGAAACAGATACAGGGAGTCATGCCGCAGGGTTTTCAAAATGGCGGTAGCGCCAGCACACATGAGCAAAAAGCAATTCAAGATGCCATTACACGACGACAGGTATTTCTTGCGGCCTCCAAATGTAAAATTTATGCTGACCGCAGTTGTTTTCAGGAACGTAGTTTTGTGCTCAGTCATCACCTGCCGACCGCTTCACAAATTTATGAGGCTTTCGTCGATTCCTGGATTCAAAATGATATTGTCAATGCGATTATTGCGGCAAATCAGGGCAGCCTCAATGTCAGTATGTCGCCGGTAAAGCGCTTAATACATATTACCATCGGTACCAATGCCCCGGCCGCATTGAACGGACAGAACCAGTCGTCCGCGCGCGGGGCCGGGCCCACGCTGGTTCCGGATGGCGGATTGTTTTTAGGTGCGACGGCCGCAGTCGGCGTTTCGCCCAATGTGCCTAATATGAGTTTCCAGGGAGGAATGCCAGGTCTGCCAAATATGCCCGGTATGCCGGGAATGCCGGGAATGCCTGGTGCCTATACGGCTCCGGGGCGCGGCGCAACGGGCAAGTCTGTTGGGGATATCTTGACCAGTCATGTGAGCAACGCGAAACATCAGATTGTTCTGGTGACCGTTGGTGTGGTCGTTGCGGCGGACAAAATTAATGATTTTATCAACCAGCTATATCGCCAGAATAATGGGTATACTGTGCTGCAGATGAATATGACGACGGTCGATCCTATTGATGCTATTACACAAGGCTTTGTGTATGGGAAACAGCCGGTGCTCGAATTAAACATTTTAATGGAGGTTTTATTCTGCACGCAATGGAATAAGCCGTTGATGCCGTCAGCGTATCGTGCGCGACTGGGCTTGTTGAGCGCGTCCGCGGCACAACCTTGAGTTATCATAACTTTAACTACGGAATCTGGTGAGCAACCATGAAGAACATTAATCCGCTTGAGCGCCATATCGAAAAGATCGTTCTTGGAATCGGCGTACTTTTTGCGGGCTGGCTGATTTATAAGAATTTTGTGCACGATCCGTACAAAGTCGCGTCGCCGGTGCAGCCAGGCTCCATGATCGCGGCAACCAATATCGGATCGCAGATTACGTCGCAGGTTGATTTGCTGGAACAAGCCATCAAAAAACAGAAAAATAGGCCCATTAACATCGGGCGTTTACCTGATTATGTTGAGAATTTGGTGGGAAAACAGACCGCCCCGCTTGCGCCGAAACTTGTCGCGCTTCGCAACTTGGGCATCGGGCCGGATAATATGCCTCTGGAATTAAAATCTGGGCCGCAGACACGCGGACTGATATTTATGACGGCTTCAGTGCCTGCTCTGGCCCAGCCCCAGGCCGGTCAATCTCAAGCGGTGGTGTATCTGCCGTCGGCTTCGAACAGCGCAGCCGGAGCGGCGTCGGGGCCAGTAAACTTCATGAGTAATTTTGCTAATCCAAATAACGCCAATGGTACCGCTGGATTGTCGACCAAAGGTATGTTCTGGGTCACGCTGAAAACGAATTTCCCGATGGCCAAATGGATTGAGCGCCTGGCGGCTAAAAACATCAAACTTGCTCCGAATCAGGCCGCTTTGCCGCTGTCTTATCAGATTACGTCTTTTTATCGCGTTCAGGTACGTCGCCAGCATCTTTTGCCCGATGGTCGATGGTCGGCGTGGCAACGCATTACGGGTTTGAATATTGATTCCTTGCCGAAGTTGAATTTCAGAGCAATGACGTATAGCCAGCGTAGCTCGCTGTTGGCGCAGCTCAACGGGATAGTAGAGGAAATTTTAGATCCCGCGTTTTACGCAATACAGCAAGTGTATCGAAGGGCTGTCGCGCCACCTCAGAACGTCCAACGCCCGCGGCCATCAATGTCCCAGACTTTACAGCCACCCGGGATGCCCAATTTTCCCGGAATGCCCGGAATGCCCGGAATGCCGGGCGGATTTCCCGGCGCTTCAATTCCCCAGCCGCAGGTTCATCCGCGCCAGCCGCAACAGCCGCAGGCACCTGCGTTGTCTCCTTTTCAGGTTCATGCGCAGCAGTCGCAACAGGTGCAGTTGCCGCCGTTGCTGTTGCCGGGACAGACGCCCCAGACCAATGGTGCGTTTCCGGGTACATTTGCCATGTCCGGCACCATTGGGGCGAATGGCGTGAATTCTAACACCGCGGCGGCCGGCCCAACGAGTCTAACAGAAATGCCCAGCGTGCCGGTGCGATTCTATGATACGCATGTAATTCCAGGTGAAATATATCGGTACGAAATTCGCGTGGTTATGTACAACCCGGTGTATGGGTTCCCCAATCGTCTGAACCGCCCGGCTTTACGCAAGGTGCAGTGGCTGAAGTCGCCATGGAGTGCTCCAAGTGAATCGTTGCGTGTAAACAGCGATCTTTACTTCTTTATTACCGGCGCGGAGCCCGCACGCGGGATCGTGTCATTTCAATTATTCAGATGGGTCCACGGACAATGGCTGGATGGCAGTCAGCGGGTACGTCTGGGCGAATCCATCGGGGATAAGGAATCCATTTCCGTCATCAAAAGCAACGGAACATTGGCACCGAAAATCGTCAATTTTGCAACAGGCCATATTCTGGTAGATGCGGTGGAGAGCGTCGACAACCAGAGTGTCAATGTTGTAATTGAAGGGCCGGATCATAATTTGCACCTGCGAAATTCCGCATTGGATGCGGCCGATCCGCAGGAGCGGAAGCTCTTTGAGTTGAGTAATGAAATTGGGCCGCCACCGCCTGCGGGAGGCGGCCAAAGCCCCCCGCCGTGACGTGGTTGAAGGCTTGGGTATGAACTGTTTCCGGATAAAAAAAATGGATTGCGGTTGCAAGCGGACAAAATCGGTTTTAGGATACGGGACGTTTATCGGCGGGAAGTTGAAAAATTCACCCGGTATATTAAAGGGTGTAAAAGACATGTAGATGTTTTTATGAGATCAGAGGTTGGCGGACGGTTGATGCCGGACGTCTTAAGTTTGAATTCTTCCTGGGATCGATCCATGGTAACATGCCGATCCCAAAGTAAATGTTCGGATGTAGGAGTAGTGCCTTGAATACCCAGACTCGCTCAAGAATTCTTGCCATTGGTGTCGCGGGGGCTTTGCTGGCCGGCGCAAGTCTTCCGTTGCTGCCCTTTGCCATCGCGCATGCTGAAGCACAGGCATCGCCTGCGGCCACCCTGCTGGATCGTGGATTGCAATTAATTAACCAGCATGAGTATCAAACGGCCAAGCAGGTATTACTGTCCATTGATCCAGCCAAGCTCAATACCGCCGAGCAGACCCGTCTGGCCTCGCTTTTACAGAAAGCCGACGCCGGGTTGGCCGGCATGTCCGCCGATCTGACTGTTTACCATAATGCCACCGCCTCGTTGCAGGATGGCCATCTGGCCCATGCCGCCAAATTGTTTCAGTATATTATTAACAGCCCGGAAGCCTCCTCAGAACTCAAAAGTGAAGCGGCTGATAATTTGGCCCTGACCCAGGCCAAGCAGCAGCAATTGGTACCGCAGATGAAGTCCCTCTTCCAGGATGCGGTTCATTCTTATCAGGCCGGTAACTATGATCAGGCCGAGGCACAACTGAATCAGATTCTGGTTTCCGGCGCGGATATCGGCAGTCAGTCCGCTATGATTTCTCATTATCAGTATCTCATTGCTCAGAGTCGCGTGCGGCAGGTTCAGGAACTGGAAGCGGCCCAGCAGGCCAAGGCCGCGGCCGCACAAAAGATGGCGGAAGAAAAAGTCGCCGCCCGGCAGAAATTATTAGCCCAGGAAAACGCCATGGCGCAGCAAAAAGCCGCGGCGGAGAAGTTGGCCGCTCAGCAGAAGGCCGCCGAACAGGCCCGGCAGGCAGCGGCAAAAAAAATAGCTGCGGAGAAAAAGCAGCAGGAGCTGGCTCAAGCCGCTGCGGCAGCCAAGCTTGCTGAACAGCAAAAAGAGGCTCAGCAGCAATTGCTGGCTCAGGAAGCTGCGGCAAAAAAACTGGCTCAAGAGCAGCAATTGCAACAGACTCAGGCGGCGGCGGCTGCCCGACTGGCTGAACAACAAAAACTGGCCGCTGAAAAGGCCGCTCAAACGCGCTTGCTGGCGGAAGAAAAAATGCGGGTACAGCAAGCGGCGGCTGAAAAGGCCGCGGCAGCCAAGCTTGCTGCGCAACAGCAGTTGGCGCAGCAGCAACTTCTAGCGCAACAGCAAACTCAGGAACAGCAAGCTGAACAGGCTCGCCAAGCGGCTGCTGCGGCCGCGGCTGCGGTTATTGCGCAACAAGCTGCGGCACAACAGGCTCACATCGCCGCGACGCAAAAGGCCGCCGAGGAAGCCCAGCAACGCAAGGCACAGCAGGCTGCCGTAGCCAAAGCCGTCCCAGCCCCAGCACCGGCCCAGGCACCCGCACCCGCTCCAACTCCCGCTCCCGCTCCAACCCCTGCCGCCACGGTAGTGGTAGCTCCGCCGGTGGCACGCCCACCGGCCGCCGCGGCAACTCCGGTTGCCAGTCCGGCGATGACCACGCCCGCGCCAGCCGTTATGAAGCCATCGCTGGCGGAAATCGAACGTGAAAGATCAGCGGCGCTGGTGGTAAAGGCGGATCACTGTTTACGTGATGCTGAATATCAACAGGCGGTTGGCTTGTACAATGACGCCTTGGCGCTGGATCCAAAAAATGAAGCTGCCGCCATGGGTTTGCGGAATGCCCAGAAGCTTTCGATGGGGCAATCACCAGGATTGCTCTCTGAGCAGATTTACGATCAGGCCATTCAGGCTCAGCGTGCCCATGTTCTCTTTGACAATGATTTGCAGTTGTCTACCAATGAGATGCAGGCCGGCAAGTATCCACAGGCGGTGGATCATGCCAATGATGCCCTGGCCACAATTCAGGCGGCACGCGGTATTTTGACGGCCGGTGATTACACCCAGATGAAAGACCGCGCCGATCAGCAAATCGCCATCATTCAGAGACAGCAGGCTCAGGCTCAGGCTATTAACCAGGCTCGGCGATCGCAGGAAGTGGTCCAAAGCCAGATGGAAATCGAACAACAATTGGCGATTCGCCGTCAGCAGCAGATCAATCAGTTGATGGGCCAAGCGCGGGAATACTTCAAACAAATGCAGTACCAGCAGTCTTTGGATACACTCAATCAGGTCATTGCCATTGACCCACAAAACAATACCGCACAATTCATGCACGAAATGGTACAGGATCAGATTCAATATAATAAGTGGAATAAGTATCATACGTTGCGCTCTCAAGCCACCCAGGAACAACAGGTTAAGGCTGAGGAATTTATGATTCCTTATCCCAATCTCGAAATTTATCCCCAGGATTGGCCGGAACTCAGCCGCATGCGTGAAGCGGAACAGCATAACTCCGAATCCCCGGCTGATAGAGAAGCCAGATTGGCGCTGGCCAGAAACGTCTCGAAAATTGTTGTTAATCAGCAGCCATTTAACAGTGTGGTCAACCTTCTTCGACAGCAAACCGGTGCCAATATCGTCGTCAATTGGAACGCATTGGCCAACGCCGGCGTGCAGAAGCAGACACCGATCAGCTTGACATTGCGCAATGTGCCATTTGAAAAAGTGCTTACCTTGGTTCTTCAACAGGCTCAGGGCAGTGGCGGAACCCAGTTGGGCTACAGTATCAGCGGCGGTGTACTGACTATTTCCACCAATGATCAGTTGGCACAACAAAAAACCACGCGCGTCTTTGATATTCAGGATTTACTGGTCCAAGCCCCCAATTTCACCGCTCCGGCATTTAATTTGCAGAATCAGAGCAGCAACAGCGGTGTGCAGGTCAGCAGTGGCAGTTCCGGCGGTGCCAACAGCGGGGGTAGCTCCAACCTGTTTTCAGGTGGCGGCGGCCAGGGAACGGGCCAGCAGGCCGGTAAAACCAGAGCTCAAATGGTTACCGAAATTACGCAACTCATTGAAAATACGGTGGCCCGAAACTCGTGGATCGACAATGGTGGAACCACCGGGTCCATACGGGAAATCAATGGGCAGTTGGTTATTACCCAAACGCCCAACAATCTTGAAGCGGTATCCGGGCTGTTGCGACAGTTACGTGAAACCCGTTCGGTTGAAATTTCCATTGACACGCGGTTTCTTTATGTGACCACCGGATTCCTCAATGATTTTGGTTTTTCATGGAGTCTGGGTTTCAACGGCAATTTCTTCGGATCAGGAACGTCCACCCAGCCTTTGACGATAGCGAACAATACCTCAACCTATACGGCCCCAGCGTCGACTGGTGTCCCCAATTCAATTGGCGATACTTTTAAGCCGGCATCGCCCTCGCTGGGAATCAGTGGCGGTATCCTCTCGAACTACCAGTTGTCGCTTTTGCTCAACGCCACGCAGATAGACAGTCGTAATACGCTGCTTGAAGCACCGCGCGTAACACTGTTTAACGGGCAACGGGCCACCATGGTGGTTGAAGATGTGCAGAACTATGTGGAGAGTTTCACCCAGACTGCCGGAACCAGCGGTGTCATTGGCGGTGCCAGCGCAGTAGGAACCAATCTTGATGTGGCTCCGTTAACCACCGGTTTGAGTCTGCAGGTGCAAGCCACCGTTTCATCGGATGATCGATATGTCATTATGACCATCGAACCATCCCTGTCACAGTTGCTGAGTTTGCAGACCTTTGACATCACGGGTGCCAATATTTCAGGGCAAACCACATCGACCAATACAACTTTGCCGGGTTTTGTACAGTTGCCGGATACACAAATTACGGAAGTACAGACCACTGTCTCTGTGCCGGACGGCGGAACATTGCTTCTCGGCGGTGAACGGTTGGCCGGTGAAACCACCGTTGAGGCGGGTGTTCCGATCCTGTCACAGATTCCCATCGTAAATCGTCTGTTCACCAACCGGTCCACCACCAAAGATAATGTGGTGTTGCTGATTCTGGTTCGGCCACGAATTATCATTCAGAAGGAATTTGAAAAGAAACAGTTTGGTCGCAATTATTGATTTGCACCAAGATTGATAAGCCTGATGTCACAGTTTTTACCGGGCGGAACTCTGGACTTTTGGTCTGGCGGGAACTGTATCACCCGGCGATGCTGGCGGCGTGAATCACCAACCGACGCATCGGGCCATGCCCGAACTATTTTATTGGTGTTGAGTCATCTTCCGGTGCGAATTTCTGTAGTGCCGTGCTAACCTCATCGCGGAATGCGGAGTTCAGCCATATCCGGGAACCATCCGAACTGCAGTCCACCCAATCGAGTTGCCGCAGATATGCCAACGTGGGAGTAAGAATATCCGGCGATTCATCAGGGTGCAAAAGAACCTCAGTGGCGATGCCATCTTGGCGCGACGCCAACTTGGCTAATACTTCCGCGGCACGCGGAATATTAGTGTTTTTCGTCAGCATCCGCAGGATCTTTCGCTGCGGCATGGCACGGACAATCATCCGTGGACCCAAGAAAAGCGGTCTGAAAAACCAATGTCCGGTGATGCTCTGATCATCACTGATCTGCATTCCCAATGGGCCGAAACTTTGCAGATCAATGTCGCTTTGCATGACGGAAATTACTCTCCGCCCGCGCTCATCTTCCTGCGTTCTGATAATTGCCGCATCCGGCGCAATGTTGGCTTTCTCTTTCAGCAGGAGCAGCGGTGTAAATATGGCGGCAAAAAGAACAACAAAAAGAAGCCATAACATCCATGATCCCTCGCCCTGGGCATACTGGCGATAGGCCCCATACGCCAGTGAGCCAAGCAGAATTGGAAGCACGAAACTTAAGGCTACGCCGATAATCAACATTCCAATCAATTCTTTCTGACGGGCCGCCTCGCGGCGCTTCAGTAATTCGGCGACTGAAAGTATCTGTGTGCCATTCATCTTCACATTGTCGATAAATTGTCGGCTTGAATCAAGTGCGGTCTAAATTTGCTGATCAGGCAATTTTATTGCTTCTCTGGTAATATCGGCGATCATATAGCGTTGATATTGGTAAGCCGCGCGGATGATGCGGTTCGATATGAAAGTTTATGGTCAATGCGAATGGATTTTCCTAAGTTCTATCCCCGCCTGGGCGGTGCGTTTTTATTGTGCCTGCTGATGGTGGCGGGGGGATGTGCGACGTTGCGCGTTACCCAGCCGCCCGAGACCGCTGATGAGCAATTTCTGCTTTCACGGGCCGCTTCCCTGGCGATCAGCAAAATTTCCGTAGCCAACCTGCGTGACCGGCTTGTTTATATCAGCATGCGTTTTATGAATGCCGGATTACCTGGCCACAACTTTCTGGAAGCGGATTTGCGCTCGCACCTTCTGACAAGTGGTGTGCGCCTGACCAATACTCGGACAAAAGCCCAGATTGTTCTGGAAGTACGTTGTGGCGCTTTGGGAATTAACCAGGAAAACTCATTTATCGGTATTCCCGCGTTAGCTTTTGGCAGTTACAACGGTTCAACGGGCTTTTCGCTTCCCGTGGCGCTTCCGCAAATTTCCATTTTGCAGAATACAACGCAACAGGGGTATGTCAGTGTGGCCTATGTGGCCTATTGGAAAAAAACAGGCGAAATTGTTGCCAGTTCCGGGCCTTTTATAGGTCGAACCTACCGGCACGACTGGTGGTTTTTAGGTTTCGGCCCTGAAACTTCCGGCAACATTCCGCCGGCTTTACAGCAGTAAGGTGGCCGTCCTTAGCGCAGGATTTGCAAGATTGAAATTTAATGCTCGCGCAGAGAAACTTCCATGACCCAGCCAATTTCCGCAATCCCGACTTCCCTGCATCCGATGCCGCGCCCATACCGGCGATGGCGGGTGCCGGTGATAATCATTGTGATATTTACGGTTTTGCTGATTGCAGGCGTATGGGCTGCCGCGCCCCGCGTGCTTAACTCCCCGGTGGTGCATCAATTTGTACTTGATAAAATTCAATCGCGACTGGGATTGCGGATCGATGTCAAATCCATGCGCATTGGTCTTACCGGTAAAACGACACTGACAGGTGTCCGGATCGGTCTGCCTCTACGGCATTGGCCATTTGCAAGGGTTGAGAAAATTACCATCCTGCACCATGATGTTCCCTGGTTGCTGTTAACCGGCCAACTTGGTATCACCCGCATTTCCGTAGATTCTCCACGTGTGATTCTCCATCAGGGGGATGAAGGGCGATGGAATCTGCCGGCGGCGTGGGGAAACCTTAGTCGGGCGTGGCAGGCCTGGAAACTCCGCCATCCCGGAGGGAATTTAGCTTCCATCGGTCTGCCTGAAATCGCTGTTAAGCATGGCGCATTGCTGGTAAATGTAGCCGGGCAACCGGAGTTGGCTATTGATAATATTCAATTCAATGGTGCTCCCACCAGTGCCCTGACCTGGCGATTTTCACTTACCGCCGCATCCTCCAGTCTTCCGCAGTCGCACTTATCGGCGCAGGGGGTATTGGTGCCTGCTCAGTCTTGGTTGCACAGCATTCATGTGCAAGCCGGGGGGCTGGGACCGTGGCTTAAGTATATATGGCCAACCTGGCAGGGCACCGCCGCCGTCAGTGCACAGTTACGTGGGCGGTTATTAAACAATACGCTCAAAGAGCGTTTGAATGATGTTCATATTCGGGTCGGTACCTTCGCGCTCAATGGTAACGCCCGGGTCCAATATGCCGGCGATCACTGGCAGATTAATCCGGAAAATATTGGGATCCGGGTCGGATACCTCCGCCTTCCAGTGAACATTTACCGTGGAGAAATATGGGCCGATAGTCAGGGCTTTCACATTAAAGGTCTGCGGGCCGACCTGGCCGGTGGTGGATTGCATTTATCCGGGGTCATGAATCCGACCGATGTTTCAGCTTCTATAACCGCCGCTTGGCGCAATATTTCCATATTCGGAACGGAAATGGAAAACGGCACGCTTTCCGGTTCCTTAAGTTCGCCCTGGACGGGTCGCCGGATTATTGCGGTGCATGTCACCAGCAGCGGGCAAAGCGCCTATGGCACCTGGAATACCTCTCTTATGGCTACCGCCCAGGGACGCTTCCACGGGAAGATGAATTGGCAGCTTGACGCTCCAAATCTTTCCTGGCAACGTTCCCGACTCGTTACCCTGACCGGTCTGCACGCGACGGGCACCCTTGATCATAAGCAGATTACAGTTTCAAACTGCACCCTGGCGTCCGATCCGTACCTCAATATTTCCGGCTTATACAACCTTTCTCTGGGGCTGTGGCGCGTACACCTGCGCGCTACCGCCGCGAGTATTCCACTTTTCAAATTGCCGGCTGATGTACATGTTCATCTAAGCGCTTACGGCAATGGCGGTGGCATGCAACTTGAAAATTTGCTGGTGAAAAGTCCGGTCTGGAGCCTCGCCGCCAGCGGCAACTGTATTTTTGCGGGACATTACCCTACGCACCTGATCCTTACTGTTACCGGTATCCCGCTGGTGAATCATTCCGCAAAAACCAATGCCAGTTGGGCCTTGGGCGGATTAATTTCCGGAAAACTCCTGGCGGACGGCGACGTCATGCCGCTGGCATTGCGCCTTGATGGTCGGCTGGCAGGTACGCATTTCACTGTAAATCAACACCTCCTGGCATTACCGGAGGTGCATGTTATTGGTGAATTGACCAAATCCCGTATCATTTTGTCCGCTGACCCGGTGGCGGTGTTGGGCGGACAAATTCTGGTCCGTTTTGATGCTAATACCTCCGGGCAATTGGCGGGTTTGACAATTCAGACGCGGCACATTGCCGCAGGCGCTGTGGCCGCATTGCTCTTTGCCAAGACACCACCGGGTCTGCGAGGCTATCTGGGAATGAATCTGAAAATCAGGGTTCCCGGTCGAAATCTGCAAATGACAAATATCACTGGGCATCTTACGGCGGATAATCTGGTTATTCCTTCGCCGAGAGCGTTGACGGATCCTCTTGAGATTTTGCACGGCACCGCCGCACTTACATATAATCAAGGCTTGTTATCCTTGAATCCGATTAAACTTACCGGCGTGGGCGGAGAGGCATCCGGCAGCGCCGGTTGGAGTCAAGCCCGCCCCAGCGATGTGAATGTAAAGTTTCAGCTTACCAACTGGCCGGCGAACATCCCCGCTGTGCAGTTGGATACCCAGGTATCCGGAACGATGGCCGGGCGCTATAACTGGAAATCCACCGCAATCAATGGTTCCGGTGATGTGCACGCGGAAATTTTTCAGCATTTAATGCCCATTGGACTGGCCGCAACACATGTTGTGGCGGTGGGCCGGCTAATTTCTCTTCGTCATACGTCGATAGATCTTATGGGCAATACCCTTAGCGGCCAGGGAATATGGAATATAGATCATCCCCTGGCCAGTTCCGCGATTTTTCAATGCCGTCTGCCGAACCCCAAGCCTTTGCTGCGCGGATATTCCTGGGCTGATGGATTAAAAGGTACTTTCACGGGTAACATTATTCTTGGTCCCACGACAGGGGCGCATCCTCTGGCACCATTGGAATTGCAGTTTAACCTCGCCGCGCAGAAGGCCAAGTTGGACCTTATTGACCTGGGGTCTTTGAACGTACGGGCGTACATCAGTGATCACGCCGTGTTACTGGATCGCTCCAGACTTGCCTTTGCCGGCGGCACCATGCGACTTTGGACGCGCGTTTCGCGTCATGCCTCGGGATTGCTTTCTTCCAATGCCAGCCTCACCTTTGACAATATCAGCCTGGATCAACTCACGCACACGATCAGCCCGAAATCGCCGGCGACTCCCGGATTGCTCTCCGGACATCTTACCGCCGTGGCATTATCAACCAACTGGCGCGATGCCATGGGTTCCGGCGATCTAAAAATTACTCAATCCAACCTGGTGGGTTCCACTATCATGGCATCGATTTACCGCCTTATGCATGTCCGGATATCCACCAGTCATCCGACCGGTTCTGGTGAAGCGCGCTGGCGTATTGATGGTGGTAACGCTCAAATTACCTATCTGCATTATTTTGATCAGGGTGTGGAAATCCTGGGGGCCGGTGAAATGGACAATATTTGGAAAATACCGAATTGTCCAATTAAGGGTTATGTGATCGGTACCGTCCGGCCGTTCAAGCAGTTTCACATTCCATTTGTCCCCCAGGCCAAGGCCATTCTCAATGCGCTGGAATCCAGTGTCAGCTCTGTGCAGGTTGCCGGGACCTGGGCGCATCCGACCACCACGCCGGTGGTCTTCAAAAATCTGGGTCAGGCAATACAGGAAATATTTGTTAAAGCGATTGTGGGAAATCCGTCCAGCCATTCGGGACAATAATGTGCTCGCCCGGCGTGGCAATAAATCCGAACTAGGGGTCGGGGGTGCGCGTCTCCAAGGCCAAGCATTCTCTTAGCGCCGGCATTTATGCCGTCGATTTCGCTGTTCGTCCGGAAAAAAGTGCCACGCCTCGTTCGCCGCACCGCATAGTGCGTCGCGCACCCTCACCCGCCCTTGCAACAGTCGCGGAAGTCCTTAATCAGCCATAAAATGCTACTATGAAAAATCGGTTTGCGAATCTTCGGTTGTATTGGATTGTTCTGTTAGCTGCTTTTCCGTGGCTGATATTCAGCAGTGGGGGAGTACCGGCCGCAGTTGCAACAGCTCCGGCAGGTCCGGCATTACGCGCGCGGCAGTTGCCCCCTGATCGCCGCCTTCTTGCATTGCCCCGCTTGCTGGCGGCGGGCAGTCGCGGGCACTTATGGATGATAGTTCCTTCCAAACCTTCCCAGCCGGGGGCGGGGCCGCAATTCTTATTGCTATCCCATGTGATTAATGCGCGCCACGGCAACTCTCCTTTGTGGCGGCAGATATCAATGGGAGCGTTTACAGGTTATCCGCTCTGCGCAGTCGCGGCACGAAATCCCGCCAATGGGGCCATGCATCATGGCGTATATCTTTTCTTCCAGAATGCCTCGGCTCTTTGTTTCGGATCGAAGGGTTCGGTGCGTTTACCCATTTTGGCGGGGGAATTTTCGCCGGTGGCCGCCGCGTCCGATAATGGCAACGTCTACCTTCTGGCTTACGGGTTCGGTGTCCCTCAAAAAACGAAAAATATTATCTCACCTGGGCAGCAGTTATTACAACGACTGGGAATTCTGGAATCCAGAATGATCGGTACCTCTCCGCCAGCCGCAATTCCGCCGCTGGCGCAAGCTTCAGGCACAAACGTGCCCGCCGGCACCGCGGTTACAACCCAACCGGCGGCGAAGGCGTCTGGGAATAAAGCCCCGCCGCCATCGGCGGGTGTTTTGACTTCCACCAGGTCCAAAATTGCCGCCGCCAAACCTGCCGCCGCACGAGTTTCCGCCAAGGCTTCTGTTGCATTAGCTGTGCCGGCCTGGCATCTGTTGGTGCTGCATGATAATCATTGGTCGATGCTTCCACCGCCGGCACTTTCTGCGCATGTGTCCAATTTACTGGTGGTGGGCCGAACCGTCATGATGGTGGTAGACGATAGGTTGATCGTGTTCCGTTTAGTCGGCGCACATGATCTTACCGGCCAAAGTATGGATTTGCGTTCCGGACATCTGCAATGGGATACGATGACGGCGGTGTCGCTTTCGCATCCTGCCCATGGCCTTCTGGGCGCTCAAATGGGCCATCATGGCGTACTCGCCTGGACATCATCGGGGCGCGGAGGCCAAACGGATATTACCGGGTTGTTGGTAGGTATCACCGAAAATGGATCGGTTCGTATGACGCGCTGGCCCGGTACACTGCTATCGGCAACCGTCGGTAGCGCATTAAGTGATGTAGCCTTGGGGCGCGATGGAGATTGCTTTGCGATTGTAATGCGGCAGGCAGGGCGTAAGCTCACAGAATACACATTTAATCAGACGGGCCGCTTGCTGCAAGGACCACAAAGCGTTGTTCCTCTCGCCAGGACAATCGATGCTCCCGGTGAGTATGAGCGGCTGATTCTAGCCGCGTTGATTGTGCTCCTGGCGCTGTCCGTCTGGCGGCGAAAGGAGCCGTTTGGGGCTTTGCAGATTACGCCCAATTTACAGGTGGCGCGGCTGTATCGCCGATTTGCGGCCGCCGGAATTGATCTGGCCTTGGCGGCGCTGGTGGTCATGGTAATATTTCATCTCTATACCCGCGCGGATTGGGTGAAAATGGCGGCGGCATCACTGGACTTGCTTTTCAATCCGCAGAATCTCCTGAAGGTCCCTCAATTTTTATGGATGCTGGCTATTTATGAGCTTCACGTTACCGTCACCGAGTTGATCTTTGCACGATCCATCGGAAAATGGATCCTGGGGCTTACTGTTGTGGACATGTCCGGACAAAGGCCGGGGTTTGTATCGCTGCTGACGCGAAACCTCTTTCGTGTGGCGGAAATGGTCGCGGTGGTTGTTCTGGTGTTTATGTTTGTATCCACCGATCGCCAGCGCATCGGTGACATCATGGCGCGGACAGTGGTTGTACAGAATGTTGCGACCGGTGAAAAGACCAGTTAGACGCCGATGCGACTACTTGTCGTGGATCATCCTAAACTTGTACACGTTTCTGGATAAAGAAAGGTTTTATCATGTCCCAGGCAATCAGCATTGGACAATTTCAATCCCACATTCGAGATAAATATTCCGCCCGTGATATTCAGCGCGGATCCGCACCAACATTTATGTGGTTGATTGAGGAAGTCGGTGAGTTAGCCACCGCTTTACAGGGTGATGACCGGGCCAATCAGGAAGAAGAATTTGCCGATGTGCTGGCGTGGTTATGCACGCTGGCAAATATCCACGATATTGATCTGACCGCCGCGATTGAAAAGAAATATTTCAAATCCGGAGGACCTCGGGGCTTCAAGTAATGCCGCGGAAAGTTCTATTGCCGTTTGCGGCGCAAGTTGATCGAATTGATCCGGTTCACCGTACGGGCAGACTGGTAAACGGGCCGGCAAGAAACATCAGGACATAGAATGCGATATTGGCCACCAGCACCAGCAGGCTTAACGCCAGCGCGGGCTTAACCTTGGGTGAAATACCCACCGCCACGCCGGCAATCGCACAACCGAGAATATGTAATTCCAGATCCAATGCCCCCGCGAAGCCGTAGTCCGCAATTGGAGCGTGCGGAAGATAATTAAAGTGTACAATCCAATTGGCGATCAGGCAGGCGACACCGGCCGCCAATACAATCACCCATGCCAGGGTATGAATTGGACCGGCGGACTGATTGTCATCATGGTACGGAGCGAAGGATGCGGTATCAAGGGTTAACATTTGCTCACTCATTTTGAGGCTTCCTTTATCAAACCGATGGATTTTAGTGTCAAAAGGGCCTGACAGGCAAGCGAATGAATAAAAACCATGCGGAATTTTCCAACCTGCCGGCGGATTCGGGAATCCTGGCCACACTTTTGCGCCTGGCCATTCCCACGATCGCCGGGACCATCAGCTACACGCTCATGCAGTTTATGGACGGCTGGATGCTCTCATTAGTGGATCGACAGAACGGTGGCCATGGCGTAAATCTGGCGGCGGCATTTAACGGTGGCATCAGCGTGTGGGTGTTGGTTGCCGCATGTGTGGGTGTGGCCGGTGTTATCAATACTCTTTCAGCGCAGTCGCTGGGCCGCAACGAACTTGAGGCACCGGCCCGCTTTGCCTGGCAGGGTTTATGGCTGGCCGCTGGTTCGACGGCCATTTTCTTTCCCCTGATCCCATTGGTTCCATTCTGGTTCAGATTGTTGGGCCACCATCATTCTCTCCTGCATCTGGAAACGCTTTTTGCCCAGATCATGCTGATCCTTGCGCCGGTCAACTTTGCCAACTCGGTATTGGGCAATTTTTTTCTTGGCGTGCATCGACCAGTCCATCAGTTTACCGCCGGGATCGCGGGAAATGTGGTCAATTTAATTCTGGATTGGATGCTGATTTTTGGCCACCTTGGGGCACCGCGTCTAGGATTGCTGGGAGCGGCCTTGGCTACCAGCGTTGCCTCCGGTGTGTCGCTGATGATTCTGCTGGGGATTTTTCTGGCTAGGCCTTATCGTGTCACGTTCCATACGCACCGCGCCTGGCGATGGGATTTTAAAAAATTATGGCAGATATTGCGGATCGGATTGCCTTCGGGCGTGCAATCATCAAGTGACATTCTCTGTTGGACTATTTTTTCGCTCGCTTGGGTGGATCATTTCGGCCTGGCCGCCGCTGAGGCGCAAAGTGCCGTTATGCGCTATTTAAGCCTTTCCTTTATGCCTGCCGTTGGCGTGAGTATGGCGGCGTCGGCTCTGGTGGGCAAGCGCATCGGGCAGGGCGATATTGCCGGTGCCAAGTCCGCGGCCCGGTGGGCCATGGCCATCAGTATGATGTATATGGGATTATGCGGCTTAATATTTTTGTTCTTTCGTGGAGCCTTGGCGGGCTTTATGCTCGGACCGGCGGAGCAACGACATATTGCCGGGCATTTGCTGATATTGTGTGCCATTTTTCAAATATTTGACGGCATGAACATTGTGTACCTGGGGGTTTTGCGCGGAGCCGGTGATACGCTGATGCCCACGCTTTATACCACCGCCCTAGCGTGGATTCTATGCGTGCTTGGCGGTGGGCTGGTGATGCGGTTGGAACCGGCGTGGGGAGCGCCGGGACCATGGATGATGGCCACGCTTTACGTATGTATTTCCGGATTGCTTAATTTATGGCGTTGGAACAGCCAAGCCTGGCGAAAGTTCAATGTGCTTGGTGATAATTTATATCAGCCGATTTCCATGTCCGTCAAAAAGGCGTAAGTGCTCGGCGGCGGCTCATCCAATATCGTACTGCCCTGGAAGAAATCTACTTTGCCACCACCCGACACACGCGGCGTTTGCCGACTTGCAGAATCGGCAATTGGCTCACCGATACCTGTATTCTTGGATCGCTTATTTTATGGCCGTCAAAACTTACCGCGCCACTTTCGACCAGTCGCCGCGCTTCGCTTGTGGAGGGGGCGAAGCCTACGGCTTTTATCAGCGCCAGCAGACCGATCTGCCCGTCCTTCAGCAGCGCGGCATCAATTTGTTGCGTGCTGATTTCCTGCGGCAACTGCCCATCGGAAAATCTTCGCCGAAAGTCTTCCGCGGCCACTTCCGCATCGGCGGCGCTATGAAATTGCTCCACGATCAGCCGTGCCAGCCGCTCTTTGGCTTGGCGTGGATGGGTCTGATGGCCATCCACCTGCACGGCAATTTCCTGCGGTGATAATGCGGTACAAAGTTCAAACCACTGTTTCATGAGGGTATCGGGAATGCTCATGGCTTTTCCAAACTGTTCCTGCGGTGCTTCCGCCACGCCCACATAATTTCCCAGAGATTTTCCCATTTTCTGTATGCCGTCGGTACCGCTGAGAATCGGCATAATCATCACGATTTGCGGCTCCTGCCCCTGCCCCACCTGTAAATCCCGCCCGACAAGATTATTAAACGTCTGATCCGTTCCGCCGAGTTCCACATCGGCTTTAATCATCACGGAATCCCAGCCCTGCATCAGTGGATACATAAACTCATGAATATAGATCGCCTCTCCGGCCTTGTAACGCTCGCTGAACGTGTCGCGTTCCAGCATCCGCGCTACGGTCATCTGCTGCGCCAGTCGCAGAGCATCGGCAAAATTCATCGTCGAAAGCCATTCACTGTTCCGACGGATTTC
Organism: Planctomycetota bacterium; assembly: GCA_021785155.1. Next base: position 10,482 of record JAJYGE010000567.1, on the reverse strand, counting down.
CAGCTTTTCCGCACTCGTATCCAGAATTTTTCCGGCCTGAGCGAAATAACTCGCCGCATTCTCCTGAACCTGTTGTGCGGACAGCATTGGCCGGGTCTTCTTTTTCCCGGTGGGATCACCAATCATGGCGGTAAAATCCCCGATAATCAGCACCGCCCGGTGGCCCAAATCCTGAAACTGCCGCAGTTTGCGGAGCACCACCGCGTGGCCCAGGTGTAAATCCGGTGCGGTCGGGTCCATGCCCAGTTTAATGCGCAATTGTCGGCCTTCTTTGGCCGCCTTGATAAGCCTATCCTGCAATTCTTTCGCCGAATAAATCTTGTCCACTCCCCGCAACAGTGTTTGCATATCCGGCGTAAAATCATCCTTGGCTTTGATGGTCATTTCATTTGCTCCGTAACCCATCCTGCAACGTATTGTGTCAGCCGCCGATGGGTTCAATTTCCTCGATGCGCCGGTGGCGCAAAGTTTACATTCCATCATTGTCCATAGACTACAGTCCATGCGACGGTAATCAAACAGTTTAGCGAATAGGCCAATTCTTGCCATAGCAACGCCTGCCCAAAGAGTCTTACGGGCGTGGCAATAAATCCGGGCAGTGTACCGGAGCCCCCATCCCCTTTTAGCCGCGTGTGCTTGCACCGCGCGTTTTGCGCGGCAGTCGCCGGTGTTGAGAAAATAGTGAGCAGACCGCATGGGTCGCCGCATCTTGCGACGTCCGCGGCGCGGGGCCTGCCAATTTAACCCTGTTTTGTGCGACGCCGCCCCCATTTTAAGCGCGGCAAGACCAGTTGCGAGCAAGATTTTTGATTAAATCAACAGGCCCCGCCCGAGACGGTGGTGGGCGTCGTGTCTCTGGCCGTTGTTCACGTAGCGGTAACCCCGCATATTGTCAGACCAACCACCGGATTGCGATCCTGTGCTCAATGGAGGCGCAACAGAAATCGTATGAACAACGCCTCTATATTTTCATCCGCCCAGACGGTGGGTGGGGTGGGGTAGCCGCAGAAGTGATTGTGGATTAGACTTTGTTGTCAGGTAGGAGAAGTAAGGCTGAAGTGTTTTCGGATATTGTGCCACCGTCGTTGATGGATGGGCTGACTTAGATGATGTACGCCAATTCTATATTACTGCTGGCGGCGGGTATTGTGTTCTGTGGTTTTCTCATTCTCGCGGGTTCGGCCGGACGATCGGCTCGAACGGCGGCGTTTATCGGCATTGGTTCCATGCTGGCGGCGCTGGGGACGGCGATGGTGGCCATCATTCGGCGTTTGGCTCATGCCGGAAGTCCCGGTCAGGTGCCATCCCATGTGTTGTGGTTTAACTGGCTGTCGCTATGGAGTAAAGCGGGGCACGGGGCAAATCTACCGCTGCAGATCGGCATTTCCAGCGGTTCATTGAATCTCGCTTTTTTCATGCTGTTTCTGCTCATCGCACTATTAACGCAGGTACATGCGTTGGGAATGCTTAAATCCAATGCCATTCTTCCGGGTTATTTTGCCATGGGCAATCTGACGGCATTTCTGCTGCTGATGGCCGCGTTATCAATTAACGTTATGCAAATGTATTTAGCGTTGGAACTGGCGGGGTATACGGCCTGGTGCATGATTGAATGGAGCAACCGGCCATCGGAACGTGTTGTGGCGCGGCGCATACTGCTGCCGTCCGGGATTGGAGATGTGATTTTTTTAATCGGCATCACGATTTTTGCATTACGCGGTTCTCCGCTAGACCACCAGATTTTGTTCGGGCACGGGCAATTGCATACATCCGGCGGCGCTGCGGACTGGGAGACATTGATTCCCGGACTGGGACGGTGGTTTCCGGGGCTTACGTGGCGAAGTCTGGGTGGGGTTTGTGTGGTAGGTGGCGCGCTGGCAAAATCGGGACAATTTCCATTTCACACGTGGGTGCCGGAAACCATCACCGGACTGTCCAGCGGCAACGCCATGCTATCCGGCACGTTGATCGCGGGCGGCGGACTGTTGCTTTTGACCCATAGCCTCGGCTTGCTGAATCTCAACGCGGCATTGACGGTCGCCATGATGGGGGCAACGACGCAGTTTTGCGGTTCGCTGATAGCGCTGGTACAGAAGGACATCAAGCGCACGTTGGCCTGGCTGCTGATTGCGCAGAGCGGGTTGGCTTTTTTGTTCTTTGGTTCCGGTGATTACGCGGCGGGTCTGCTGGGAGCCATGCTGATCGGGCTGATATACTGCGGGCTATTTCTGGCGGCGGGAACGGTGCTGCGGGCCGGCGGCGGGCAACGGGATATAACCCAACTCGGTGGGGCGTGGAGACGCCTGCCGATAACAGCGATTGTGTCCGGCCTTCTGGTTATTGGCGGCGCGGGCGCGGGCTTTTCCGGCACCACCATGGTGATGCGGACCGGGTTGCTGCATGTTCATGCCTACGGCTGGGCGATTGGTGAATTCGGAAGATATTTATACTGGGTTCCCGTGGCGATGTGCTATGTGACGGCCTTGGCGCTGGCACGCTGGTGGTGGCTGATATTCGCGGGCAAATCGCGCGGGGAGCCATGGAAGGAGGGGGAAATGGCCATTGAAACATTTCCTTTGTTGATGCTGCTGATCGGAGCCATCATTGCCGGTGAACCATTTGTCGATCTTGCGGAACTTTTAAGGCATGTACTGGGCAACACATCCGCAGCCTTAGGGGTACAGATACCATCGGGATTCAGCGGAGCGATTCTCCATCCCCTGGTGTGGCTGGGGCCGGCGGCGCTGGCGGTGGTGGGATTGGTTTATGCACGTGGTCTGGAGAAGGCGGATTCTCTGCGCCGTCGGGCGGGTTTTAATCTGGTGTATCGCTGGCTGATGGCGGACATGTATTTCGCGGATTTGTTTGTGGCCATTCTCGGTTTTCCGTTGCGGCAGTGCGGGCGAGCGGTGGCTTTTCTGGATCGCTGGGTGGTGGAATGGCTGATGGTGACATTGGCGATTATGATCCGGCTGGCCAGCATTCTTGTGGCGGCGGCGGAAAGCGGTTTGAATATCTCATTCTGGGAGCGGCTGGATCGTCCGGTGACCGTTGCGGCCAACCGGCTGCAGTTGTTTAAGCATCGACGATCGGGGGTATATGTTCTGGTGGCGGTGGTCACGCTGATGGTTGTGGCGTTGCTGGCGGTTTGGGGCGGTAAATCAATATGATCCGATGGGTCGCTGGGCGACCAGAGTGTGTTGCGGGATTAAAGTCGTAGCGATGAAAGGCTGATTTGAAACCATTTATATATAGTTCGATTCTCAGTTGGCTGATGGTGCTGCCTCTGATCGGGGCGTTGGTGCTGGGTATCTTACCGGTCAGCCGTCCGCGGTTGATCCGGTACAGCGCCATAGCGGTAAGCGCGGGCAATTTCGTTATTGCGCTGGCGGCCGGACGGATATTCAACTGGTCGGCGAAGTTTGCGGGCACTTTGCAATTGCAGCAAAACATTCTGTGGTTTCGGGATTTGAATGTGCACTATTATGTGGGCGTGGATGCATTATCCATGGTGACCATATTGGTGTTATGCGGTATAAGTTTGCTGGCCATTCTGGCCAGCTATGGGGTCCAAGCGCAGGTGAAAGCCTATTACGTGGTGATGCTGCTGCTGGAGGGATCTGTGGTTGGCTCGGCGGCGAGCATGGACTTGTTTTTATTCTATCTGTTAAGCACGTTGTCGCTGTTTCCGTGTTTTATACTTATTGGCGTATGGGGTGGGGCGCGGCGTCGGCCGGCAGCTCTGAAACTGGCATTGTTCTGGATCACCGGATCAGCGGCCATGCTGGGATCGTGTATTATCATAAGTCTGGCTACACGCGGTGTGGACGGTTTGGCGCATGGCACGCTGAATATCATGCGGATCGCAACCGATCCTCAGTTGCGGCAGGCCCTTAGCGCGGCCCACGCGTGGACAACCGCGGCATTTTGGCTTTTGATGCTGTCGCTGGCCATTCGTCTGGGGATGGCCGGGCCGCATTTCTGGCTGCCTGATGCCATCGCGGAATCCGCGGCCCCGGCGGGGATGATGGTAATTGGCGCGGAGTTTCTTCTGGCCGGTTATGCGATGGAACGCATCGTGGTATCTGTGTTTCCGGAGCAACTGGTAATCTGGCAGAATACCCTGGCAATTTTGGGCGCGGCGGGTGTGATTTACGGCGCGTTATGCGGCCTGGCACAAAGTGATTTTCGACGCGTCATCGCCTATTGGCTCATGGTGCAGGCGGGGTACATTGTACTGGGGGTTGCGGCGTGTAATGTAACCGGGCTTAACGGTGCGTTTTTGTTAAGCCTCGGCGCGTCGATTACCACCCTGGCCTTACTCTGGACCTGCCATATCATTGAAATACGCGCCAATCATCGGGACTTGTCACGCCTGGGCGGACTGGCGCAGTTGATACCCGACCTGTTTATATTCTCAATGATTGGTTTTATGGCCGCTCTGGCACTGCCGGGGCTGGCTGTTTTCAGCGGTGATCTGCTGGCGACGGTCGGTCTGTTTCGAGCCGCCGCAGCGAGTTCCGCGGGCCATGTATTTTCCAATCACGGATTATTGTACGCGGCGCTGGTGATGTGCATGGCGATGGTGCTGATGGCGGCGGTACTGTTGTGGACCATGGAAAGACTGTTTTTTGGTCCGGGGCGGCCAGAACATCAGCACTTTCATGGATTATCCGGGCGGGAACGGCTGGTATTTATACCCATCGTTCTGGCGCTGTTGGCGGGGGGGATTCTCCCGGCCATGCTGGTGCTGAATCCCATTGCGCCGGTGTTCAAAGCACTAGTGCCCTCCGTCCACCCGTAATTACGGGTGGAACAGGGCACTAGTGCGGGTCATCGGCGGTTCTGGGCACGGATGAGCGTTTTTTCTTCCCCGCATCCGAAACCAGAAGATGCATAACGAGAATCTGGAATGTATTTTAGAAAACCCACGGAACAGGAGCGGCTAATCTGAACTGGATGATCTTTCAAATCTTCGGCCCGCAGATCATACTTCTGTTTACGGCGGTGCTCCTGGCGCTGATGATAAAAGTGTCATCGGGTCGCCCGCGCGGCACCTTTGTCATGATCTGTTTCACCGCACTGGTGGTGGCAACGCTGGTGCAATTGCGGGAGTACACCGTTTTTTTTGACGGCGGTGGGCACCGGGGGAGTGTGCCGACATGGCTGATATTGGATCCCATGGGGTGGACGCTTACTCTATCGCTTCTTCTGATTGCCACGGCCAGTGTTTTAATGCGACGCTTGCGGCGCTATGCCGGGCATGGGGACGGTACATTTTGTCTCCTGATCACATTAAGCACGATAGGTTGGAGTTTGATGCCGGCGGCGGCAAGTTTGCCCATGGTTGCCGCTTGTATGCTCATGGGATCGCTGCCACTGGGCATACTGTCCACATTTGGATTTGATGATGGATATCTTATGCCGCTGGCCAATAAAACATTATGGGTGAGTTTGGGGGCCATGCTTTTGGCGCTGGTGCTGATGGTACACGGCGGAGCGGGTTCAGATTTGCGGAAGGGTTTAATTCCGGATGGCCATGCGACGGCGCTGATGGGGTGGGCCGTTCTGACGGTAATATTTTTAATGCCGATTTTATTCTGGACCGGCAGCGTGCCGCTGATATGGTGGTTTGGTGATGCCGCTGCCGATGTACCGGCGGAGGTGGTGTTTTTCCTTTTGCTGGTGCCTTATATTGGATCAATGGGGGGACTTTTACGGCTGCTGCATTCGCTGGCGCGCAGTGATCCGACGGCTGCGGGCGGCGTGTCGTTGGTGATGGTCATCGTGGGGACTATGGGAGTGGCGGCTTATGGGGTCAAGGCACTGACGGAAAGGAACATCGCGGATATCGTGGGGAATATGGTGGGTGTGCTGGCAGCGACCACACTGGTTACCCTCAGCGCATCGTCGGAATTGCATCAGAACTCTTTTTCACATCTGGGAGGATGTGTTGTGCTCTATGCGTTAACCGCCGGATTCGCTTCGGGCGTGGCCTTGGGCCTTTTGGGTGGGGAGAAAAAGCAATTTATAACGCAATTGCCTCAATTTGCGCGGGAAAAATTTCCGCGGACGCTGGTGTTGATATTGGCGTTGTTATCTCTTGGCGGGTTGCCACCGACCATGGGCTGTATTGCGCGCATGGATCTTTTTGCGGTTATGGCACCGTTTAGCACTCCGCAGGCACTGGTTGTTCTGGCGGTAAACGTGCTGAGTGTTATTTTTGGGGGCATGGCGGCCCTGCGGGTTGCGGCGTATGCATTTACGGATACCGCGGAGATTCCCGTTGATTTATCCGTGGCTCCAAAGCGCCGAAAAGTGCGGCGTTTGGCCATTGGGACTTTACTTCTTTTATTGGCGGCCAGTGTCGTCAATGGCGCGGCTTTAGTGGCGTATAACCCGCTGCAACAAATCGCATTCGCATTTAAGCCCGGGCCGCTCCAACGGTCCCTACCTGTTAAATAAAAATAAAGCAACCTCTCCAACCGCAATCAACGTCCGAGAATAAAATCTTTATTATTTTCCAGAAGTTGAGATTTTTTTCTTGACGCCATGCAATACCACGTTATTCTATTGTCATGGGGAGAGGGAGAATTCCGGGGTTCTCCCTCATTTTAGTTCGGTGTATCGCGTGGTTGCCGCAAAAATTGCGTTCAACATCGTGGGCCTGTTTACGCGCGTATGCAATCCGGATTCGCAATAATCCTCCCGGTTGGGCCGACAACGTTTATGGCACCAGTGGCACGTTGCCGCGGGTGCATGGTTCGTGGTTCTTTGGTTTATCGGGAGGACTTTACAATGGAAAAGCAATCGAATTTCGTATGTGGCCGGAATATCGCCGGCACATTGGCCGCAGCGACACTGCTGCTGGCTATGACGGAAAATAAAGCGCGGGCGTCGGTGCAATTCGGACAGGCCTCGCCGGTACTGCTTACCGATTCAAGCTGGAACGCGGATGTGGTGTATGCAGCACGCTCGCTCAACGATACCGCAACCGCGTTTGACGGCACCTACGCGTGGTACGCCACTAACGCCTTGTACAATGGGTCAGACGCCCAAGGCGGCCTACCATCAAGTTGGCAGAATCCACCAATGTCCTATGAATTTTTCAGTGCCAGCGCCGGTACGCTCGGGCAAGCCGAGACCGAGTTTGAATTTCAATCTTTCTTGACCAACAACTGTAACTTATTCAATAGTTCGGGCTCGGGTGCCACCTTGACGCTTACTACGCCCACAGCGTATGACAACCTCGCACTGTTGGGCGTCTCGGCCAACGCAGCCAAGGGAGATGCCACCGTTTCCATGGTGTTGAATTTCGCCAATGGCAGTTCCAGCACGCCCATTAATTATAACGTGTACGATTGGAGTGCGGCTGTCGGACCCAAAAGCCAAATGGCGTTGGCCAACGCGGTGGACCGAAGCGTTGCCACCACTGGTACGGAGACTGAGGCGACAACGTTCACACCTGCGGATGGCGGTGGGGGGTATTTCCAAATGTATGAAACCGATTTTGGTCTGTCGTCAACTTACGCCGACCAGTTAATTACCTCCATCAGTTTCAGCGCTCCGTCCAGCGGTGATGTCGGCATTTTTGCTTTAAGCGGTTACGCCAATCCTGTGCAGCCGAAGTATAGTCCGCCCGACCCGCCCGCCACCGTTCCAACTCCCGCGGCGTTGCCGTTGGAAGCTTTGGGTGCCGCCGTCCTGGCCTTGGCCGCGACGCTTCGCCGAAAGCGCTGTGTTCATTAAGCACAGCGTCGGATCGATGCCGCCGCCGCCCGTCGCCGGGGAAGTATCATCATTCCCAGACCCAGCGCAAATAGAGCCAAGGATGCGGGTTCCGGCACGGAAGTGGGGTCCACAAAATTCCATGCCAGGGCGTAGGTGTCGCTGGTGGAAATGGCGTTTACACCACCGAGCATTTCGACCGCGAGATCATACTGCCCCGGCATAAGCGGATTGATTCCCAGCGTGGGATTTACATTGATCTGCTGGACATTGTCCAACATGCTTACACTGGCCGCCACTTTCTGTCCCGATGAATTCATCAGAAACAGCAGAAGGTGGTTTATACCGCTGGCGTTATAGTTTTGATTCCAGGTCAGTGTGGCGGTGAGGTCCCAACTGTTAACCGATGTTCCCGGTAACGTGAAATCGTAATTTTCCACCGCGTTGCTGGTGCTGCCGGCGGTGATGGAAGCCAAATTCCAACCTGTAACAGTGGATGGATTGGCCGCGGAGGCTGTTTCCACGGACTGGGTGGAAAAGCTTGCGGTTGGCGCGCTGGTGGTGTTGGCAAAACTGGAAATGGCCTGCGTAGTGGCGGAACTGTAGGAATGTTCCCCGCCGGCCAGATTTTCATACGAGTTATATGCATTGACCACGCCGGAACCGTAACGTGGATCCAGGGGTGTGGTGGCGGTGGTGCTTACGGCATTGTAGGTATAGGTGCCATTATTGATACTGTAGGAATTGGTCCAGCCTTCCGGCTTGACCGCCCCATTAAGCAGCAAGGCTTTGACCGTGCGAATATCCGTGGCGGCGGTGGTGTACGCGGTGGCGCCATTGGTTATAACCGCGGTGCTGCTGGCGTTGAGGCCGACGGGTGCGGAAAACCCGGTTCCCCTGCCGGCCTGAATTATCAGTGTCGCCACGCCGGAAACAATAGGTGCGGTATAACTGGTGTACGCGCCGGGTGCCACCAGATCCGGCTTCGATCGGCCATCCCAGGTGGGGCCAACCCAGGTCGCTTCAGAGCCGGTGGAGGGGCTGTAGACGCCATTGGTTTCGGTGCCGGAGTAGGCTCCCACCGCGATACCGTTATACATATCAGCCGGCGGATTAATATAACTGGCCGGACTGGTGCTGGTGGTTTGACCATCCCCAATAGCACTGACAAACAGGGTGTTAAATCGGGAGGCATATTCATCCCAATATTGATCTAATCCCTGGGCGGTGTTGGAGCCAACGCCCAAGTAGGCAAAGCTTTGGTTCACCACGGCTGGAGAATTAACGGTTTCCTGCCCGTTCACGCTGCCCACCGGAGCGGAAGATGTGGCGAATTGCTGACCGTATGAGCCATCATAGAGATAAAGATAATAGTCATAAAGTTGGGTGTAATAAGCCTGCTCGGCATAGACATAAACATGCGAAACCCCCGGTGCCACACCCGCACCGCCACTGCCGTAAAACAGTGACGCCACCGTATTGGCGTGCCAGGATCCGTAAGAGCCGTTATAGGTGCCGGACGATGTTCCCTGGGCATCAATAAAGGTAAAATCAGAAGCGGGCAGTCCGGTATTGGTGGGGTTGGGTTCAAAGGCGTTCTGTGTGGTGCTGCTGACGGAGGCCTCCACCTGCGCTACGGTAACGCCGGAGCCGGTCAAGGCCGCATTCAATTGCTGCAGTTGCGTTACGCCGGTTTCCGCGAGGATGGAATCAGCTCGGGCCGATCCGGTGTGGCCAAACATGCCCATGGCCGCAATAACGGTGCACCCCAGACCAATGGCGCTGCCGCCGCGCAAAGCGGTTGCCAGCACGCTGCCATTAGAACATATAATAGTATTGGCATATACATTAGTATAATTAAAGGGTGATAACAACGGATTCTGTTTTTTCGTGCGCATGGGGAAGGCTCCAAAAGCGGGGCGGACAACACAACCAACTCTGGCGGCCTGAAGGCTTCAGGCCACCGGCGAGTAACAACAGTTCTTTCATCGGGTCATCAGGGGCGGGTTGATAAGTCAACGCGAAAAAAAAATCGGAATTGCTGGTTATCACACCTGTTATTTATCGGGCGTGCCGGAAAAGAGAACGGACTGAACACAATATTGCTATTTATTTATGTTCGCATGTGCATGCGTCTGCCATCGTCGCGCCGGTAACCGGATTTTCTCAGCCGCGCTGCGGCGATAAAAGCAACGGACCGGTGGCTGCGAGCACCGGCGGCAAATCATGATGGGAGCCATCCATCGCTTGGAACCCTTGAAATTCATCGCCAATGCCCGCTTGGCGGGCCAAAATATACGCGCGTAACGTGTTGTAAAACAAACACTTACGAGCATTGTGAAAAAAATCACGTTTTTTTCTTGACACGCCCTTGGGCATGTTCTATACTATGTCTGGCTAAAGGATTGGCCGAGAGAGTCACACGCACTAAAAGTTTTAGTGTGGCATCTCAAAAGAGCAGGATTCTCAAGAAGTTGTAAAAGTGGTTTGGGTTGGCAGACGGGGTTTGTTTTTTGCTGTTCTATTGTGCACAGGAACGGCAAGGGATACAACCGCCGGCTGCTTGAGTCCAAGCCAAGAACAATTGGATTTTTGGCCGTTTTTTCGATTGGATTGCTCCAAATTGGGCGGTCGGAAAGTCCGTATGGGATTATTTTTGGGCAAGGCTGCGGCAGATTGAGAGCGCCTCGTAACCCAAAAAAGAACGAAAGGGAAATTATCATGAAGAAAACTCTTGGAACACTGGGCTTTGGC
>JAJYGE010000444.1 GCA_021785155.1 Planctomycetota bacterium | reverse complement strand
GAGTTGACCCGCTCATGGTTTACCCATGGCGATATTGTCGCCGGTGGTGAACTTTATTTCCGCATGGGTAACAAGCCCAACAAAGAATGGGCGTCAGCCAAAGCTGATCGTCCGCCATCAGGGCTGATACCATAATATTGGTGGCAGTGATGTCTGTTGTCCGAAGTCGCCACACTGGATGATTGGGACGGACCTGTTTCCGGAGTTAAAGACATGCAATATCCCGTTATCACCCGTGTCGCCTGTCTGGCAATACTGGTTCTGTTCTTCTGGGCGATGCCATGCCGCGCCGCTTCGGGCAGACCGCCACTCTGGCATATCGGAACGCCCGGCCACGGCGATGCCGGTTTTGCGCTGGCCCCCAATCTCTGGCGGCAGTACGCACAGAGTCCGGGGTATACCACCGGGCCAAATAATGCCCCAACCAATTTGGGAACCATCAAGCCGCATTATGGTAATCACGATCCTTTTTATGTTGTTGGTTTCTCCAAACAATCCGCATGGCCTTATGTGCTTCCCGGCCCCGCTGATGTATGGGCTGGTTTCCATGGTCCCTACTGGGATTGGTCCGGAGGCGTAAGCCATGTCGGCACGATTGCGTTTCAACTCACCCATGGGGCAGTGAAAGGTACGGCCTCTTTGGTCATTAATCTGTTAGATACCGCAGCACAGAATCCCCCGTTGGTATCGGTTGGCATTAATGGCCATGCGGTTGAAAAACAGATGCCTTCGGGTGGCGGCGACGCCTCGCTGAATGGCAATTTGTCCGCCGCCAAGCCGTATATTTGGCGAATTACGTTTCCGACGGGTTGGCTTGTGTCAGGCAATAATCTCATTACTGTTCGCACGCTTCGCGGAAGCTGGATGATCTTTGGCGCAATCCAATTATTCGCGCCGCCGGGCACAACGCTGGAGGCTCCAACGGGAGCAGCCATGCTCAGTGCGCACTGGGATAATGTGGCACTGGCGCGATCTCGTTCCGGTCAGGCGGTGCAGGCACTGCGGCTGCGACTGTTTCGCGGCAAGGCTGCCCAAACGCTGCAAGTGCGGATCGGCGGTTCGGCACCCATGGCAATTCATTGCGATTCCGGCATAGACGCCATCCGCTTAACGGCACCTCCGGCGCGCCACGCCGGGACTCCCGCCATTGAATTGATCACCGATGGCAAGATCGTCTCGTCTTTGGCCCCAATACGCCGGCCGGTGCCCCATCGGACTATTTATGTATTGCCGCATTCCCATGTTGACATCGGCTATTTGTTTTATCAACCGGTGGCGATTCACGATCACCATGTTTACATCAATGACGCGCTCAAACTCATTAAACAGACCGCGCATCTCTCCCCGGCGGCGCGGTTTAAGTGGAACATTGAAAGCATGATCGAAGTGGATGGTTATCTCAAAGGTTTTGAGAAGGCCTCGCCAACGGTCATGGCCAACTTTATCAATGCGGTGCGCGCGGGCAAAATGGGGCTCGACGGCACCTATTGCAATGAATTGACTGGCCTGTGCCGGCCCCAGGAATTGATTTCATGGGTGGACTATGCGCACGACCTTCGGGTGCGTTATGGTCTTAAAATCAATTCGGCGATGCTTTGTGATGTACCCGGCGTGACATGGGGAGCGGTGCCGGTGCTGGCCGATGCCGGCATCAAATATTTTCTCTGGGGGCCCAACGGCATCACCCATGTGGGGTTCGAGAATAATTTTAACGGGCGGGCATTCTATTGGCTTTCACCTTCCGGAAAACAAAAGATCATGGTCTGGCAGGAGGCCAATCAGAATTATTGTTCGCCGTGGTTTACGGTGGCGGATATCCATCCGTGGCTCCACTGGTTTGCCACATCGAATCCCCATTTTCCCTGTAACATGATGTACGTGATGGAAGGGTGCGACAGCGCTCCGCCGCCGGATTACGTTCCGGGCCTGATTACCCAATGGAATAAAACGCACGTCTGGCCGCGGCTGGTCACCAGCACGGTGAATTATGCCGAGCGGGAGTTTGTCGCAAAATATGGTAAACAGATTCCATCGTATCGCGGGGATTACAATCCCTACTGGGAAGACGGGGCGGCCAGCACGCCGCGCGTCACACGGATCAACCGCAACGCCACGGAAAAGATCGCCCAGTCGCAGATGCTCTGGGACATGCTTGATGTGGCACAATACCCCCATAAGGTTTTCAGCAACGCCTGGCGGGATGCGTTGATGTATGACGAACATACATGGGGTGCGCCGGATTCGTGGGCCCATCCGCGCAGCAAATTTGTTCGTGAACAATGGGCATGGAAAAAACGCTACGCCACGCGTGCCATGTTTCAGGCCCGTTGGCTGAAGGCCCAGGCGGTTCGCAAGATCACGGATCGCCGGAGAACCACCACGATAGCCGTCTTTAATACCTGTTCCTGGCCCCGCACCGGCTTGGTGACACTTTCCGCGAAGCAGAGCCGTGTCGGCAATCTGGTGCGGAATGAATCCTCCGGGCAGCCGGTTCCATCCCAGCGATTGGCCAACGGGACGCTGGTATTTTTAGCCAAAGATATTCCTGCGATGGCATCAAGTAAATTTACCATTTCCGCCGGTCAACCTGTTTCGCCTGCCCAAGCGGCATCCGTGAATGCCTCCGGTACGCAATTAAAAACCGGTTCCATGACGGTTGAAATCAGTCCCGCCACGGGTACGGTATCGCGCTGGTCGGTCGCCGGATTGGCCGCCAATCTGGTGAATTCACACAATCCAACCTGTCGCGGCCTTAACGATTATCTTTTTGTACAGGGACCCAGTAACAAGAACGTGCAATATTCCGGGGCTGCCAAAATCACGGTCATCAATCGCGGACCGCTGGTGGCGTCGGTGCGTGTTGTTTCGTCCGCCCCTGGATGTAAAACACTCACCCGCACCATTGAAGTGGTGGCGGGCGAACATCGCATCAACTTTACCAACTCCTTGGATATGGTTTCGGCGTATCCCCATGAGGAAGCGGTACACATCGGCTTTAATCTGAAAGTGCCCGAGGAAACCATACGCTATGACACACCATGGGCGGTGGTGAACCCCCGTAAGGACCTGATTCCCAATTCCAACAACAATGTGTTCCCGGTCTGCCGGTGGGTGGATGAATCGGGCAAGAAGGTAGGCGTGACATTGGCGGTGCCGGATGTGCCGATGCTGGAGATTGGCCGTATCACGGCCCCGCGTATGAACGCCACCCATTGGCTAAAGCATCCAGCACGCGGTGGAACGCTGTATTCGCAGGTCTACAACAACTATTGGCAGACCAACTATAAAGCTTGGGAAAAAGGCCCCATGCGCTTTCATTACAGCCTGCGGGCGCACCGGGCCTACCAGCAGGTGGCGGCGGAACATTTTGGCATTGATGCGGGCCAGCCGCTGATCGCCGTACCGGTACGAAAAGGCTTCCGCAATGTCAGCTTTCCACTACGATGGGACAATACCAAGGTGATCCTTGCGGGTTGCCATCCGTTGTCTGGTGGGGCGGGCTATCTGGTTCGGCTTTTCAATGTGAGTCGCCAACCGGCCAAGGTGGCATTAAGCTGGGCCGGGAGCAAGAAATTGATGGTTGCAGGATGCAGTTTATTTGGCCGCCATCGGCAATCCCAGGCGCGCCAATTTAAACTTGCGTCCATGGATTTTGTGAACTTGGTTGTCCATCCGCATTAAGGAAATCAATGCATGAACTGGTGTTGGTATACGTCAATGAGCAATTCGCTCAACTGTTCCGGCCACCTGCCGGTCCGGGCGAATCATGGTCTGCAATCTGGAATAGGAAGTATTCATGCCACTTTACGAATATCGTAAGAACGCCGTCAATCATGTTGCGATAGCGACTTCGGTTCGGGAGGAGATTGTTTGCGGAATGCCAAACGTTCCGCAGCGCATACTGGCGCTGTTGCAGGAGAATAAAAAGATGGGCCGATCAGCCACAGCGGCCATTGATGGCTGGTATGGTGTGGATTGGGCGCAACTGAACGCTGCGCTGCAAGAAATTGCGAAGACCAAGGGGCTGGCGCTGCAAATTGTTTCCACGGCGAACATGTTTCTTTCCCCGGAAAAAATCGAGGATTATCGTCGGCCTTATGTAACGGATGATCCATCCTTTGGCCGAGTAAATGTTTCCGGTGTATTGGAGGATATTCTCGATCCCGGGAAGATTGCCGAGTTGAAATCTCTTTTGGAGGATCGGTCGTCCGGTCAGGACGATTTGCTGATTGTCATGGGGCCCGGAGCCGCCAATTCAGAAATTGCGGACCTTTACGGACTGCGGTTCTACGCGGATTTTACGATGCAGCCACTGCTATGGCAGATGTGGGAAAACAAACTGGTTCCATTTGGAAGTAACCAGCCGGCCGCCGATTATCATTGGAAACAATATTACTACTGCGATTTCTATCTCTTGCTGCGGCAGAAGAAGAAAGTCTTTGCGCGGATGGATTACTACATTGATGCGGTGGAGCCGAAAAATCCCAAACTGATGCCGGCGGCCGGTTACAACGTCATGATTGATGAGCTGGTCAAAGGGCCGATCAAACAGGTCAAGATCACCCAGCCCGGCCCGTGGGGGTCGTATCGATTCAAGGATATTTACGACGAGATTCCTGGATTGGAAAATATGGCCTGGAACGAACTGGCCGGCATTGAGTTGAGCATTTTGATTGATGTCGGCGCTGATGCGGTCTTGAACATACCCTGTCAGAACATCATGCAGCGCCCCATTCAAATGGTCGGGCAATACGTTCATAAGACATATCCGGATCTCTTGCCGTTACAGGTGTGGCTGGACGACGGTTATTTCAAAGAACGCGTGCCTTATGAGCGGGCCAGCATGCCCATTCACAATCATCCGGACACGGACTACGTGAAACGAAATTTTAATGAACCGCTTGGACGTTACGAAACTTATTACATCGTGGAAGCATACGAAGATGCCGGTACGATGATGGGGTTTAAGGAAAGTGCCAATCTGGAGGAGTATGAACGGCTCTGTCGCGATTCCAACAACCGTAAGGTTTTCGACTGGCAAAAGTTCGTATGCCGCTGGCCGACCAATGTGGGCGATCTGTTCCTGATACCACCCGGCACGGAGCACGGACATGGGGGCTATCAGATGATTCTGGAGATGGACACCGGTCCCAGTGTCGCCGGAACGGAATATTCTTTTTTTACCTATGATTTCGCCCGATGTACATGGGATGACAAGGCCAAAAGCATGACCGCACCACCTATGAAAATGCATCTGGAACATTCTTTTCGCAACAACAAGTGGCGACGGGAAAAATATGTGCAGGAACACCTGCGGGCACGGCCCGTAGTTGTGCGGGGCGATGGTGATACCCGTATGGATCGCTACACGACGGTCCAGGAAATGCCATTCGAAATCGAGCGATTCGTTTTCACCAAGCCCATGGCGCACAGCACCGAGGGACGCTTTCTGCAAATCCCCACGCTTACCGTGGGTAAGTCGGTAATCATTCGTTCCAGGAACGATCCGGCGCGGCAAACATCGCTGGATTTTTTGCAGGCTTGCCTGATTCCCGCGGGCTTCGGCGATTACGAGTTTATCAGTCCGGACGGCTCGCCATGCACCGTGGTGATGATTCGTTTGAAAAAGGCATGAAGATTGCCCATGCCGACATCGGCTCGCCGCAGAGCCAAAAAAGGTTTATGGATTTGAATCCACTGGTGTTGGATAGGGTGGAATCGGGATGAAATAAATGGAGCCTGTCATGATCAAAACAAAATCGTCGCTCGTGACCAGCTTGGGGCAGTCTGCATGGCGTATTTCCAACGGTAACGTTGATGCCTATGTGACACAGCTTGGCGGTCACCTCGGCCCGGTGACCTTCCGGCTCCGCGGACGCAATATTGAGCCATTCTCCGTTGCGCCGTGGGCGACCGAACGCCATCCATTTGGCCTCCCGGCGGTGCTGCGCGTGCTGCGGGGCGATTTCTTCTGTCTCCCCTTCGGAGGAAATCAGAGGTCCTACCGTGGCGAGCGACACCCCGTCCACGGTGAGACAGCGAACGCCCGGTGGCGTTATGCCGGCATGACCGGTGACAATGGTCGGCGGACAATTCACCTGCGGCTGTCCACTCGAATCCGCACGGGGCATGTGGAAAAATTTATTACGCTTATTGACGGTCAGACGGTGGTTTATCAGAAACACATTATTAACGGTATGCGTGGACGCATGAGTTATGGCCATCACGCCATGCTCCGTTTCCCCGAACAGGAAGGAAGCGGCATCATTTCCACCAGTCGCTTCAGGTATGGCCAAGTCCTTACCGAACCGCTTGAGCGCCCGGAAAACAAAGGTTATTCCATTCTTGAAGCCGGTGCCTGTTTTGATCGACTTGACCGCGTGCCGATGATAACCGGACGGATGACGGACGTAAGCCGGTACCCGGCGCGTCGTGGTTTTGAAGACTTGGTACTTCTGGCGGCGGATGCCACACTGCCGCTGGCGTGGTCCGCGGTGACATTTCCACGGCAGCGGTATGTATGGTTTGCCCTGAAAAATCCAAGGCAACTGCCGCAGACGATACTTTGGCTGTCCAATGGCGGACGGTATTATGCGCCGTGGAATGGTCGGCACGTCAATGTCATGGGTATTGAGGAGGTTTGCAGTTATTTTCACCTGGGTCTGGCGGAGTCGGCCCGCCGAAATCCACTTTCGTCGCGGGGGATAGCTACGTCGTTCGAACTACATCCGGATCGGCCCTATAGTGTCCTCTATGCTTTTGGCGTAGCGCAAATTCCAGTGGGATTTGATCAGGTCGCGGACATTGTCGCGAGCGCGGATTGCCATAGCGTGCTGCTGCGATCAAAGAATGGAAAATCTGTAAGTGTCGACATGGATGGCGTTTTTTTACGGGAGATGATGAACAGCGCCATGCAGGGTCACCCTGCCTTGTGCTGGTAGGATAGGTTGGTCGTCCCGTAAAGGGCATACAGTTTCGAGGACATGTATTGCGCACACGACGGACTATATCGAGGCTAAAAATGTGTGTTCACAGAGTTGAGACCGTTGTCAAGAAACCGTTAAATTCATGGCTGTTCGCATGGGGCATGATTGTTTTCGGATTCGCAGTCACCGCAGCTGCGCAAAATCCCGTGCATTATGTCAATCCGCGTTGGGGGGCCGGCATGGATCGGTTCGCGCATGGCAAGAATCTCCCCGGCCATGCGCCGATGCAGCCTGGCCTGCATTCGGTTGGGGATATGTACCCGGAAATCGCGCTGCCCCGGCCCATGGCCATCTGGGCACCGCAAACCCACACTGGATATTGGTTTTACAATAATCTTGATCCAACCTTTCAGGGCTTTCGTTGTACGCATGAGGCCCATCCGTGGGCCGGGGATTACGGCCAATTTAACATCATGCCGGAAGTGGGGCCGGTACAAACCCATCCGGTTAAATGGGCCTCGCCATTCAGCCATAAAAGGGAATTTGCCCATCCTTACCGCTACCGTGTGTATTTGCCGCGTTATGATACTTGGGCGGAACTGGCCCCCACCAAACGCTGCGCCATTTTCAAATTCACCTTTCCCAAAACCAAGTTGGCGCGAATTGTTGTATCGGCCAAAGACGCGATGGTGAAGATCGGGCGATTGGACCATCACCTGGTAATCATTGGCCATGTCCGGCGGAATTTTGGCGAGGTTCCAAAGAATTTTGCGTGCCGGTTTGTCGTTGAGTTCAGCAGTACGCCTTCTTCAGCGACACTCTTTGGAGCCAGTGGCAAACGCCTCGGCGCGGTGCTAACCTTCAACACCACCACAGCGCGAACGCTGCGCATGCGTGTGGGAACCAGCTTTATCAGCGTGCGGCAGGCCGAAATCAGCCTGGGCCGCGAAATTCCCGGGTGGAGCGTCAAAACCGTAGCCGGCCAGGCCAAGGCGATATGGAATCGGCAGCTTGGAAAAATAGACATTGGCGGGGCGACAGCGAGTCAACGGGAGATTTTCTATACATCTCTCTATTGGGTGTTGTTGTATCCGCACAGCTTTTATGAAATCAACAGTCGGAATCAACGCGTTCACTACAATCCCACCAATGGTAAAGTATATCCCGGACGGTTTTATACCGGCACTGGCTTTTGGGATGTGTATCGTTGCGCATTTCCGCTGATGACATTGGTGTATCGCCATGAGGATGGCCGCATCATCCGCGGCTTCCTGCGGTTTTACAAAGAAGGCGGCTGGCTGCCCGAATGGCCAAATCCCGGTTATTGGAATTGCATGGTCGGAACCGATGCCGATGCGGTTATTGCCGAGGCTTACCTGCAGGGCATTCACGGCTTTAGCCCGTCATTGGCGTATGCCGCCATACACAAGGACGGCACGGTTGAGCCGCCCAGTTCGGGCTACGGGATTCCGCATCTCAAAGATTATTTGCGACTGGGTTATCTGCCGGCCAACGTTATGATCGAATCGGCTTCCACCACGATGGAAGAGGCGTATGATGATTATTCCATTGCGGAAATGGCCAGAGCTATGGGCAAGACCGCGGATTACAGGAAATTCCGCAAGTTGGCATTTAATTATCGCAATGTGTTTGATCCGAAAGTAAAATTTCCATGGGGGCGCGAGGCCAATGGTTCATGGCAACCACACTTCGACCCGATTTGGTGGGGCAGTCCCTTTACGGAAGACGATGCTTGGGTCTACCAGTGGATGGTCATGCAAGACCCGTATGGGCTGATACAGCTGCTCGGCGGGCGTGAAGCCGCCATCAAGCGGCTGGATACGTTTTTCACCACCAATTCGGATTTTGAAATTGGGGCATACGCCAACATGGGCTGGAACCACCCGATTCCTGAACAGAATGAGTCCAAGATACTGGGGATGGGCCAGTATGGCCCTAATAATGAACCCAGCAGTCACGATGCGTTCTTTTATGATTATGTCCGGCAGCCCTGGAAGGCCCAGTATTGGGCGCGCCAAACCATGGCGCGGGTTTACAGCACCACCGGCATGGTGGGAGATGATGACGAGGGGCAGATGGGGGCCTGGTACATTTTCAACACCATGGGGATGTATCCTTTTTCACCGGTGCAGCCGTTTTACGTTATGGGCAGTCCCACGGTGGGGCGCGTTACCTTGCATTTGAGGCATGGGAAAACATTTACCATCCGCAGCATCGGCAACGGCCCGAAAGACTATTACATTCAGTCCGCCACTCTTAACGGCAAACCGTTTAATCAGCTTTGGATCAATCAACGCGCTATTTTACATGGTGGGACGGTGGTATTTACGATGGGATCAAAACCCAATAGAAAATGGGCCGCCGATCGAGCCGCGATGCCGCCCGCGGGTGCTATGACGCACCGTTAAAAAAGGTTTGATTTGATTGGAAAATAATATGCTTTTACAGATAATTGCGGAGTCCAGATGGGCCGGGATTCTTTTAACCCGCGCAAACATGCTGCCGTCTGCATTTACGGCTATGGTCGTGTTGCCGAACTGACGTTTCAAGGAGAAATGTTTTATGTCTACTGGATCCGAAAACACGGTTCTCGCTCAACCCGATGCGCCCATTCCAGGTCTTGGGCCGATTGTCTTTGCGGTGTTCGCCGCCGCTTTGGCGGGGTTGCTGTTTGGTTATGACACCGGAGTGGCTTCTGGTATTCAGGGGTATCTGCAAAGCTATTTTCATTTAAACAATACGCAATTGGGTTTCGCGATAGCGAGCCTTGATTTGGGATGTATTGCCGGTGCCATGATGGCCGGCACGCTGGCGGATCGATTCGGTCGTAAAAAAATTCTGATCCTATGCGCCATTCTGTTCGCCATCTCCGGCGTTCTCTCCGCCATACCACGCGATATAATTGAGTTGGTGCTGGCCAGAATTCTTGGTGGTCTTGCCGTTGGCGCATCATCCATGATTGCGCCGGTTTACATCGCCGAAATTTCCCCGGAAAAACATCGCGGACGATTTGGATCCCTTTTCCAACTTGGCATTGTCGTGGGCATTGCGGTGGTCTATTGGGTCAATTACCTGATCCTCAAGGCTGGCCACCATATTCATGTGGGGCACCATCTGGCCGGGATGGACTGGAACCAGACCACGGGCTGGCGCTGGATGCTGGGCTCGGAAACGCTGCCGGCTCTCGTATTCCTGGCCCTGTTGCTGACCATCAAAGAAAGTCCGCGCTGGCTGATCATCAATGATCGCGAGGTGGAGGCCCGAACCATCCTCACGCGATTTTTTGGCACGGCGCGCGCGGACCGGGAAATTACCGCGGTTAAGGATGTGGCGAATCAGGAAGAAGGCCGGCTGCGGGAGTTATTCCGAAAAACTTTTCGATTTCCACTGATGATAGCGTTGTTTTTGGCGGTGTTCTCCCAGTTCAGCGGCATCAACTCCATTATTTACTATGCGCCTCGTGTATTCGGTGCGGCGGGCATGAATACTTCCAGCGCGTTCGGATCCACGGCCCTGATTGGAATGGTGCTGGTGCTCTTCACTTTTATTGCCGTGGCTTACGTCGACCGCGCGGGCCGAAAACTGCTGCTAACAATTGGCACAGCAATTCAAGTGGTGGCGCTGGCCTCCGTGGGTGTGGTTTTCGCCATCGCCCCGAAGACGCGGGCCATTAATATTCACGATTCGCTCCAATTTCAAGGAACGCTTTCCAATGCGCGGTTCGCGGCCATGGCCCGGTTGGCGCACCGCCCGATCATCATGGCTCCGCATTTTACTTCCACCCAGATTGGTATCCTGCTCTTGAGCATCCTGGTATTTATCGCCGCGTTCTCCATGGCGATGGGACCTATGCCGTGGATTATCATTTCCGAAATTTTCCCGGCCCGGATTCGCGGCCGCGCGGCCTCCGTTGGCGTACTGACCCTTTGGGCGGCGATTTTTGTGGTCGCCCAGACCTTCCCGATGCTCAAGGCCGACGTGGGGCTTACGGTGACTTATTTTATTTATTCTGG
>JAJYGE010000066.1 GCA_021785155.1 Planctomycetota bacterium | reverse complement strand
TGGCGCTCGTCGTCAATGTATGTTCCCATACACTTTCCTCCTCCCTTCGCGCCCACAACCCCCTGGCCCTCCGTCAATCCTAATATTTAGGCGTGACAGAGCACTAGTTTTTAACCCTTACATCAGCATTTCTCAATTTAATTATTTATTAAGCGAATATACAATCCGTCCGCCAAAAATGGTGTGTGTTACGCGGCCCAGAACTTTGCGGCCTGTAAAGGGAGTGTTATTGCTCTTGCTATAGGTTTTCTCGGCATTGATAGTCCACGCTTCTTCCGGGTTGATAATCACCAGATCGGCCGGCGAACCGGGCGTCAGTGAACCGCAATCTTTCAGGCGGGCAATCCGCGCCGGTTGCGCCGTCAATTTTCTGATCAGTTCCATCCAACTGATGTGTCCGGGCTTAACCAGTGCGTCAATGTACAGCGGCAGGGCGGTTTCCAGACCCAGAATGCCGAAAGGTGCCCGGTCAAATTCCAATTCTTTTTCTTCCCGGGCGTGCGGTGCGTGATCCGTTGCCAGGCAGTCAATGGTGCCATCGGCTACACCGGCAATGCAGGCCTCCACATCTTTCCGGGAACGCAGCGGCGGATTCATTTTGAAATTGGTGTCATAGTTGGCACAAAAAGTATCCGTCAGCAGCAGATGATGGGGCGTGACTTCCGCCGTCACGCTTTGGCCGTCGGCTTTGGCCCGTCGGACCAGTTCCACCGCACCGGCCGTGCTGATGTGCTGGACATGATAGCGTGCCTTGATCCGGGCATTGAGTTGCAGATCGCGGGCGATCATTAATTCTTCCGCCACCGCCGGTATTCCGCCCAGGCCCAGGCGTAAGGCGGTGACGCCGGCGTTCATGGCTCCGCCAGAAAGGGTGGGTTCTTCACAATGTTGGCTGATGAGACCATCAAACATTTTGACATATTGCAGGGCCTTGAGCATCACGGCGGCGGACGCCACGCCCCAGCCGTCATCACTGAAGCCCACGGCTCCGGCGTCGTGCATGAGTTGGAGTTCGGCGAGTTCCTTGCCTTCGCGCCCTTTGGTTATGGCACCAAATGGACGCACCCGGCATAAGGCGGTGCGCGCCGCCTGCGTGAGAACAAACTCAATTTGGGAATCGGTGTCCAGCGCGGGAGTCGTATTGGGCATACAGCAGATGGTGGTAAAGCCGCCCGCCACCGCCGCCGCCGATCCGGTGGCAATGGTTTCCTTATGTTCCTGCCCCGGTTCCCGCAAATGAACATGGATATCAATGAGACCCGGAGCGACGTAAGCGCCCCGAGCATCAAGGACGGTGGCGCTTGGTGCGGTGGCCTTCAGGCCGGTGCCCACGGCCCGAATTACTCCATCGGTGACCAGCACTTCCAATTGTTCGGGCTTTTGGCGGCTGGGATCCAGGACAATGCCGTTGGTAATAAGCAATTGATCATTTTTCATGGCCCAGAGTATAAACGCCCCCGGCCCTAAGGTGAATTGACAAAAAAAATTGGCCTAAACCGAAAACTTTGGTATATTACCGATCCCAAAAGGGCGTGTGCCTGAGCGGCCAAAAGGGACGGACTGTAAATCCGTTGGCTTATGCCTACGCAGGTTCGAATCCTGCCGCGCCCATATCCACGTATACTTCCACGTAATTATTGGAGTATCAATGAACGATCCTGCCGCCCATATTTCCCATACTTCCGCCAGACCCCGAATTCTTACCGGTGATACGCCCACGGGCCGCCTGCACCTGGGCCACTTTGTCGGTTCGTTGGAAAATCGCGTTGCGCTTCAAAATCAGTTTGATTGTTATTTTATTATCGCCAACGCCCATGCTTTTACCACGCGGGCGGAACAGCCGATGGATATCCGCCAGAGCGTGTTGGATATTGCGGCTGATTATCTTGCCGCCGGAATTGATCCGACGAAAAGCACCGTGTTTGTACAATCGGAAATTCCCGCCATCGCGGAGTTGACCTTTTTTTTCAGCATGCTGGTTCCTTTTTCCCGCCTGATGCGCAACCCCACGATCAAAGATGAAATTCGCGATAAAAATCTCGGTGACAGTTACAGCTTCGGCTTTTTGCTGTATCCCATCGGTCAAATTGCCGACATTCTGGCCTTCCGTCCCGCGTTGGTGCCGGTGGGGGAGGATCAACTGGCTCATCTGGAACTTACGCGCGAGGTGGCACGCCGATTTGATCAAATCTATTGTGGTGTTGATCCGCAAACGCCGGATGAACACTATGTTCAGGCCGGCGGTCTTTTTCCGGTAATCGAACCGCGTCTGGGCCGCGTGCGGCGGCTGGTGGGCATTGGCGGCCCCGGCCCGCACGGGCAGTTGCTCAAGATGAGCAAATCTCTGAACAATGCGATTTATTTAAGTGACGATCCGGATACCATCCGCAAAAAAGTCATGTCCATGTACACCGATCCGAATCGAAAAAAAGCCACCGATCCCGGCAGCGTGGAAAATAATCCATTATGGATATTTCATGAAACGTTCAATCCGGATACCACCTGGGTGCGGGAAGCGGAAGAAAGATACCGCGCCGGCGGCACTGGCGATGTGGAATGCAAGAAAAAACTTGTCGATGTGCTGGTGACATTAATTGAACCCATGCGGCAGCGCCGGTTGACGTTTGAAAAAGACCCGGCCCAACTTCTGACGGTACTGCGGGACGGCACTGCCCGCGCCAATGCCGTAGCGGAAGAAACACTCCGCCTGGCCAAGATTGCGTTAAAACAGGACTTTCTCCCGCGAAAACTTGTGTTTTGACAGCCGTTACGATAATGGGAACGACGGAACTCCCGCCGGTCTAGAACTCCATTGTGAGGCATCCCGTCTTTTTTTCACTCCCTCTCTTCACCGCCTGTTTATAGCTAACTCAAGACGTTGCGTTTTTAGAAAGCGCCCGGCAGGGGCCTTCAAAGGCCGCGATCAGTGCTTGGATAGTGGTTAAGACATGCCCTTATTTTCACCCGCTTGGTGTTCTTAGAAGAGCACCGTCCGCGGCGCGCTGGAACGGTGGTTGGCTTACTGATGAAAAAGCGGTCCGCCGCAAGTGTCACGCACCCGTGACAACAATTCGCGGTGAAAAAAGCTGGCCGAGGTGGGGGATGCGGCGCGGAAACAGCCGATCTTGGCCTCTCCGTGGGTCAATGGGGCTGGAAGGGGAGGATATTTTAAACTAACAAATCAACATATAAACAAATATAAAAATAAGGGCCGCCCCGGGCAACCCTTAAAACGTAATCGGCTCATAGCGTCGATAGAAATCAAATTGTGCCGGAGTCGCTGGCGGGGTGATCCTGCGATTGTGAATCGGGCGTTACCTTGCGGCGACTCTTGCGTGACGCGGCCCCGCGCTTGGATGTCGTCGTTCGAGCAGGCGGTTTAGCCATCACCGCTCCGGTGGTGTGCAGAGCCATGAGTTGATCCCGCAGTTGGGCGGCCTCCTCATATTTTTCGCCGGCCACCGCCCGCTGCAGCATCAAAGTGAGTTCCTCGCGGGGATCCGGCGGTAACTGCCGACGGATGTCATGAATCATATCAGAGAGAATCAGCGCTTCCGGAGATTCCTTGGCGGCTGGGTTGCCGTATGTGTCAATAACTGTTTTCAATGTGCCGCGGAGATAACAAAGCGCGGTATTGACATAGCCATCCCGTAAAGCCGCACATGCTCTGGCCCGCCCTTCCATCATGATAATATAGGGGCGATATTGCTCCAGGATTGCGCGATCATGTTCCGTAGGCCCATATTTTTGACAAAGATTTAATATACCTATATTGTGCCGGGTGTCGCGCACCACGCCGTCATACTGACCCAGTACAAACAAACTCAAATAACGGTGATAAAACATCGCGGACTCTTCCCGCAGCCGCCGACAGTCCCGCTGGGTAAGCTGAAAATGAGTAATATCGTGATTGGATTCCCGATGCTTCTTCATTTGGAAGAGTTGAAAATCCAGTTCGGACGGATGTTTGTGCGGGCGTTTTCCATCGGGCCGGCCATTGACTTCCATTTGAAGCAGCCCCAGGTCCAGTCGTAATTGTATTTTGGGTTTGCCGTCACGGCCGCGAATAATGCGAACGTTGACTTGCCCCGGTTCAAAACTCCAACCGGAAAGCGCGGAAGATATATCGACGTTATCTTGATTTTTTGGTGCTCGCCGCATGTTGCAACTCCCGTAAAGCTAAACAACTCTCATCACCACTTGAGATTATAGCGTATGCGCCGCCGGGTGCACGCAAACTTAAGAAAATTTTTCTTAAATTCTGTTTTCATACGTCCCAAAATGATACGTGCCATAATCCGACACCTGAGATTTCGATTGATAAAGATCAACGCTCCGAACAATTGACAACTATTCTTCACATTGATTACACGCTTGGCAAAGCAACCGGTGCATGGACAACAGCCATGAATTACAGACTCAATTTCCGCCGATAGTATTCGATAGTGCGCTTTAACCCGTCCCGACGATCAATGGCGGGGGACCACTGCAGAAGTGTTCTTGCCAGCGTGATATCTGGGCAGCGCTGGCGCGGATCATCCGGCGGCAGGGGGGTGTGAATAATTTCGCTTTTCGATCCCACGAGATCGCGGATTTCCTGCGCCAACTGCAGTACCGTAACTTCATCGGGATTTCCGATGTTCACGGGCAGATGATACGGTTGCGATTCCATAAGCATGATAAACCCCCGGATTTCATCATCCACAAAACACAGTGATCGCGTCTGCGAACCGTCGCCCTGCACCGTCAGCGGTTGGCCTTTCAGGGATTGTTTAATAAACGCCACCACCACCCGGCCATCATCGACCGCCAGTCGCGGACCATAAGTGTTGAAAATCCGGACAATGCGCGTATCGACTCCGCGCTCACGATGATACGCCATCGTGGCGGCTTCCATGAAACGCTTGGCTTCATCATACATGCTGCGCATGCCGACAGGATTGACATGCCCCCAATACGTTTCGCGCTGCGGATGCTCCAGGGGATCACCATAACATTCACTGGTGGAAGCAATAAACATACGGGCCTTGCAACGCTCCGCCAGTTCCAGCAGCGCCAACGTGGCCATGGCATTAACCTTCAGGGTAATAACCTGATGTTTTACATAACCTACCGGGCTGGCCGGACTTGCCAGATGCCAGATCCGGTCGTAATGGCCCGCGGAAACTGTCGGCGGTAACCCGGCGGCAAGGTCATGCTCAAAAAGTCTGAATCGCGCATGGTTTTCCAGATGATGCAGATTCTCCCGCGCTCCGGTAATGAACGAATCCACGCCCGTGACATCGTGTCCGAGCTCCACCAGAGCCTCGGCAAGATGCGAGCCAAGAAAGCCGGCCGCACCGGTTAAAAGCACTTTCATCGGTTGTGTGCGACATCGGGCGGGAATATCCAGTTTCATGCTCTGCTTTCCTTCAGTCAAAGGTTGATCAGCCGAAACGGTCATGCGCCATGACTTTCGCATTGCGGCCAGCATCAATCAAGCGTTCGTATTTTAAGGCCAAATCAAACTGGCCGCCATGGCCCGACACAATCAGATCACTTTAAAATAAAGTACCGCCAAGGTTACACAACACAGGGTCAGTGGTACGCCGGCTTTTAAGAATTCCCGAAAACGCAGATGCACCGCGAAGGGTCCCGCCTGTTGCGCCACGATCAAATTGGCTATTGAACCCAACAATGTCAGATTGCCCGCCACAGTGCTGACCACCGCCAGGAGATACCATGTGTGCGTGGCCGCCAGGGGAATGGCGGGTTTAATCAGCAGTACCGCGGGCACATTGCTGACCAGGTTGGACAGTACCAGCGTTACGCCCGCCAAAGGCACTTGCGATTTCAGGGAAATTCCGGTTTGTGCCAACGCGTGCAGCACCGGAGCCAGCAGATGGTGGCTCTCCACGTCCGCGATAACAATAAACAGGCCGACAAAAAGCAAAATTAAATTCCAATCGACGCGGGCAAATAGATCAGAGGGGCGGGTTTTGCGCGATACCAGAATCACCCCCGCTGCCGCCATTGCGGCCACCGGACGGCTGACATGAATAACTGAACCTGCCAGCATCGCCGTGAGGAGAACCCCCATCACGATCAGGGTTTTAATAATTAAATGCCATTGCATGACCGGCGGGCGGTGATGTTCATGGGCCGATTCCGACGCGGCGGGCGGCTCCAAATCGGCAAATAAGCGCGGGCGGTAAAGCAAGGCAATGGCGGCATAGTTCAGCACCAGACAAATCAGAATCAGCGGCAACACATTGAGAAAATAAGCCGAAAAATCAAGATGCGCCGTTTCTCCGATGAGCATATTCTGCGGATTGCCGATGAGGGTGGCGGCGGAGCCGATGTTGCAGGCTGTGGCCAGGGCCATCAGATATGGAACCGGATCACGCCTGGCTCGCTGCAGCGCGACACATAAGACGGGCGTAAAAATCAGACAAATGACATCGTTGGCGAAAAGAGCGGAAAGCAGCGCTGAAAAAGCGATTAATCCCGCCAGCAAACTCATGGGTTGATGCGATGCCGATACAATGCGCCGCACCACCCAGTCATAAAACCCCGCCAGCCGCAATTGTGCCGAGATCACCATCATGCTGATTAGCAATATCAACGTTGGAAAATCAATGCCGGCGATCGCCTCATGGAGGCTTAAACGATGAAGCAGCAATACCGTCACCGCACCCAACAGGGCGATGCTGGATCGATCCAGTCGCGTGAAGGGAACATCTCCCATCGCCAGACCAAAATATGTCAATGCAAAAATCAGCACGTCGGGCCAATCCACGCTGTGAGCTGTGGCGGCGATAGCGGCCAGCATTGCCGGGATCACTTCGTGCCTCCGTTGGCAGGTTGTTGGCCGGTTCTAAGCAAGTTTCCCAGCGCGTTGACCACACCACCAACTCCCTGGCCGGCCCCGTGCATAATCGTGCCCGCGCCCGAGTCTATCAGACTGGCGGCGGCCTTCAGCGTTCCCCGCACCGGCGCTGGAATCGCCGGATTGGTCGCCACGCTCTTGGCAATCTCTAAAAGGATTTGCTCCATCAGACCCGCCAGCCGTAATGGCCGACCATTGGGATTGGTAGGTTCATTAAGCACCATCCGTGGCAAGGTAATTACGATGGGTACACCCTTCTGCCCCGGAATCAGCGCCGTATTGAGCCGCACCACGGTATTAAGCAGCAGCACCTTGCTGATCGCCAGTGCCTTGCCGCCGGAGCCTTTGGTGGGACTGCCGCTGCCCGCAGCACTCTGTTGATTATTCAGATGATTAATTTCAGTGATAATATTGTTGGACAACCCATTTTGATCCATGGAAATATGCAGGCCATTAATTGTGATGAGCTTTATCACCACGGTTTTGGTCAGCAGGCTATGCAGACTTACCGTAGTTCCGCAAGATTGCATGGTCAGCAGATGCGCGTCCGGATATCCCTTTAGATTATCCACGGTCAGGCCATGTAAAGTTATGCTGCCTCCGAGAATGCTCAAATGGGCATCCGTGAGAGTGGTTTTCGTCCCCAGCGCTGCGGTCGCCCGGCTCTGAATCTCGCTGCGGATGATGCCATCAATGGAAAACCACACGGCCACGATCACAACTACAATAAGAAGAATGAAATAGGCCAACGCTTTGCGTAATTTTTTATGCATGATAGATGCTCCCATAATGGATGACCTTATAAACCATAACGCGGTGATTATTTTAAGGTCTGCGTGTGACGTTGGCGAGCGGCCGAGTTATCTTCCATTGGCTTTGGTGTCATGACGGTGGATTGTGGTTCTCCTTAAACTCCAGGGCCACGGAATTCAGACAATACCGTTTCCCGGTGGGGGCCGGGCCATCATCAAAGACATGGCCAAGGTGGCTGTCGCAGCGGCGGCAGCGGATTTCCGTGCGGATCATGCCATAACTTTCGTCCGCGACGTTATGGATATGATCCGGATCAAATGGTGCGCAGAAGCTCGGCCAGCCCGTATGCGATTCAAACTTCGCGCTTGATTGAAAGAGCGGCAATCCACAGAGTCGGCATACATATACTCCCTCACCTTTGTTCAGTACGCCACCACAGAATGGCGGCTCTGTTCCCTGGTCCAGCATGACGTGCCGCTCTTCCGGTGTAAGTGTGCTGGCCAGCTTGTGAATGCGCTCAATGGACAGCGCGGTAAGATCGTGGCCCGTGCGCGAAACAAGGGGGCGGCTGGAATTTTCCGTTGGTAATGTCATGCGAAACTCCTTGCGATGCTCTTGGGTTCCCGCGGGTTGCAATCATGGCCTAATTCCATTGATTGACCCATTTCCAAAAATAACCAGATGCCCCGAACGCGCCCTATTTCAGGTTTCAAGAATATTACTGTCATCAGCAATCACTCCTCGGCTACTTAACACTATGGATTATAGCTCAAATAGTTGGCTGTAACAGGGAACTAATTCATGGACGGATGAACTTTTCTTGTGAAGGCCAGTGACATGAGGAGCATCAGTGCGGCGCTGACCGTCAGAATTCCGAATACCGCGTTGATTCCAGAATGATGCAATACCCACCCCAATGGCAAAAGCCCCACCGCCCCCAGTGCGTTGGACAGTCCCAGGGCAATGCCCGAACCCAAGGCCCGATTCTCCGGAAACATATCCTGGCCTATCAGCAGTGTGGGAGAAAATGTACTGAACATCGCAATGCCAAGAATGGCGGCGATCATCCATAACCACGGTCCGTGGATTACCACCACCAGTGGCAGAAAAATTAACATCACAATACTGCTGGCCACCAGCACGGGTCGGCGGCCCAGACGGTCGGATACCGTCCCGCCTGTGGCCTGTCCGATTACGCCGGTAATCAGCAATGTACTGATAATTGATGCGCCCGATACCAACGCACCCCCGCGAAGTTTCCACATCAATGGGATAAATACGATGGTGCCGAAAACAGCCAACCCGCGAAAGGCCGAAAAACCCACCAGCACCAGAAACGGCTTGCGATGTGCGCGCCAATGGATTTTCACGGCATTTTCGCCGCGGCGGGGAAGTCGCGGGATCAACGTTATTATAAACGGCAGCGTGATCACGGTTGGCAACGCGATGATCCACAGATTGTGTAAACCAAGATAGACCACAATGAGACTGGTCAACAGGGGCCAGACTCCCCGGCCCAGCTCACCGCCAATTAAAAACAGTGACAATCCAGCGCCGTGACGACGCTGGGTCAAACTGCGCACGGCGGCCAGAGCCTGAGGGTGAAAAGCTGTGCTGCCCAATCCGGAAATGACAAGCACCGCCAGAAGAATTTCAACATTGGGAGCAAGGCCGACAAAAGCACCGGCAACAGAACATGCGGTCAGCCCCCCGATGATAAATAAGCGGCCACCAGTTTTATCCGCGAGAATCCCCGCCACGGGCTGCAGCGCCTGTCCGAGATACATCGCCGCCATGATGACTCCAACCATAGCCAGCGGTTGGTGCAGTGCGGTGAGAACCGCCGGAAGAATTCCCGGCAAATAGAACGCCGCCCCGTCATTAAGAAAATGCGTCCAGGTCATGCACGCCAGGCTGGCCGCGCGAGAGCGGCTGTCAGAGGCATTAATATCCGGTGATAAATCCGTCTGCGCGGTTGTTGTCATAGGGAGATTATAGCCGACATTGTTATCTTATTCACAATGTTGCATCTATTTCAGCCATGGGTATAGTTACCTTTAATCAACTGCACTTCTTGCTGTCACCAGTGTTGGTAACAGCTTACGGTTGGTTCTTTTTAAGGAGGTCATTTATGGCCACAGTCCAATGCCTTCTGGCCGGCAAGTCCAGTCACATCCATTGTATCAGCCTTGACGCCACGATCCTTGAGGCCACAAAAAAAATGAATCGCCATCGCATCGGTTCATTAATGGTCACGGATGGTGACCGCATCGTCGGAATCTTAAGCGAACGCGATATTCTCACACGGGTGGTGGCGGAGGAAAAAAATCCCCGTCAGGTGAAAGTGGCCGACGCGATGACCTCGGATGTGGTTGTCGTATCGCCGGAGACTTCCATTGATGATGCCAGCAGCATCATGCAGACACGCCGTGTGCGCCATTTACCGGTGTGTGATGCGCAGGGCCGGCTGCTGGGACTGATTTCCATTGGTGATATTAATGCCCGGCACGCCAGTGATCAGGAAGTCACGATCATGCACCTGCATGAATATCTGTATAGCCGCGTATAATTGAAAAGACCGATGGATTTTTATACATCCCGGCCTGACTGATGTTAAGATGGTTGCCATGGCCAATACGCGTGAAAGACCTATTACCAAACGCGGACGGGACACTCCGTGTGTACGTCAATTATCCGTGTTTGTTGAAAACCGGGTCGGGGCGCTGGCGTCACTCATGGGGATTTTTGAAAATTCCGGCGTGCGCACGCTGGCTCTGACGGTCATGCAGGGTGTGGACTGCGCGATTGTGCGCTTCGTATTCAGCGATGCGGATGCGGCGGCCGATATTTTGCGACAGAGTGATTACCGATTTTCCATCTGTGAACTTGTGGCGGTGGAAATGCCGTCCAATGCGTCCGGTGAAGGCCTGGCGCGAATTGGTAAGGCCCTGTTGAGTGCGGAAGTGGACATTCATTATGTATATGGTCTGATTACCGATCCCAATCGTTCCGCGACCGTGGTGATTCACGTTGATAATCCGGCCTTGGCCAGCATGGTGCTCTCGGAAGAGCATTTTGTGCTGTTGGATGAAAATGATCTGCGATAACGGCGTTATACCGTGTTGACATGGAGTATCTGACAATGGGACCTGTTGCTCTGCTATTTTATGTGGCCTGCTTTATTTTCTGGCTTTGGATGCTCATTGACCTTTTGGCCAGCAGTGCCGGCTCCGGTACTAAAATTCTCTGGGTAATCCTCATGCTGTTTCTGCCGTTGCTGGGATCAATTCTGTATTTCATTTTAGCGCGGAAGAAAACCTGATGTAATATCGCGCGGGTATTATCCTTTATCAATTTTTAGGGGCAATGGCCGTGGGCG
>JAJYGE010000250.1 GCA_021785155.1 Planctomycetota bacterium | reverse complement strand
TTGGTAAAGTAAAGCATGCCCATGTTTCTATATGATCTCGCCCTGGCGTATCGTTCGTCACGGCTAATATGTCATTGACATTCATGACATATTATCTTAAAATGTATAGCGTGCCTGAATTGGTGATGTCAGAGGAGGCGATTGCGGATTTTGATGGTCTTCCAGGGCCGATTCAGGAACGGGTGATCGCCCTTAGCCAGCGGGCTATGCCGTTGGCCGCATGTCAGCGGTGCCAAGCCGCTTAGGCACGGCTGGAAGGGCCATTTCAGGATCCGCACGGGTGACTACCGGATCATATTCCGTGTTCAAAGGGATATCATCGCGATTGTTCGCATTGCGCATCGACGCGACGTATATGAGGATTGATGTTATGAGTATCAGCACACTTGAAATTCGCGGCGAGCCGTTCGTACTGATTCCGAAGCGGGAATTTGACGCTTGGTCGCAGCAGTTGATGAACATTGGGCCGCCATTGCCCGCCGCCGACCAGAATGGAAATCGTCCGGCCGTCCCCGCCATGCTGGCATTGTTGGCGCGGAAGCTCCTTAGACGTCGCCTGGCGGCAGGTCTGTCCCAGAAGGAGCTTGCCAAGGTCGCTTCCGTGCGGGTGGAAACGATATCGCGGTTGGAATCCGGTAGGCATCAGCCGCGGCGCGGAACTATGGCTAAATTGGAAAAGGCGCTGAACGCGGCGGGGCGTTAGTTGTTTTGCAGCCATAGGAGCCTGTCCAAGTAATCGCGATCCCGGCCGTTCCTTGGACAGACTCCTAGACACCAACGGCTACAAACGATATGATTAATGGTTTGCCGCTTGTTCGGCTTATACGCAGCGCGTGCTGCGTAGCCGATTGTACGCTATTTCGCCGCAGGGCGGATTTTAAGCGATGGTAGGAGCCTCCGCGGCAGATGGCTCTGAAATCGCTGATATGAGGTTTTCCCCATGGCCAATTCTGAATTGGTTCGTCAGCTCGTTGATTCCGGTATTCATTTCGGCCACCGCACCAGCCGGTGGAATCCTAAAATGAAACCCTACATTTACGGCAAGCGCAATCTTATCCACATTATCGACGTGCGTGAAACGCTCAAAGGTCTGCTGGCCGCACAACGGTTTATCAGCCGCCTTGTGGGCAGTGGCCGCGATGTATTATTTGTCGGCACCAAGCGGCAGGCCCGCTCGGTCATTGATGAAATTGGTAAGCAGGCGGGAATGCCGGTGGTCACTGAACGTTGGCTCGGCGGCACGCTGACCAACTACCGTACCATTCGGTCGCGTCTGCAGCGTTTGGAAGAGTTGGAACGTATTTTGCAGTCTCCGGATGTCGGCAAGAATTATTCCAAGAAAATGGTATCGAATTTGAACCGTGAGTATCGTAAGATCCTCCGTAACCTTTCCGGTATTCGCGGCATGGACCGGTTGCCCGGAGCCATGTTTGTCGTTGATGTTCGCCGTGAAGCCATCGCCATTCAGGAAGCTCGCAAACTGAAAATCCCGGTTATTGGTCTGATTGATACCGACAGCGACCCGGATATGGTTGATATCGCCATTCCCGCCAATGACGATGCGCTACGGGGTATTGATTTGATCATGAAGGAAATTCTGGCCGCGGTACTGGAAGGTAAGTCGGGCCGCATTGCCAAAGAAGAACAGGACAAGGTGCAACAGCGGGCGGTAAAGTCGGAACGCACGCGCCGCCGCACCACCACTGCGCAGGCGGAAGAGCAGGTTGAATCGGAAAAAGCCGCTGCCGCCGAACCGGTCGCCGCTGAGCCTTCCGCCGATGCCCCGGCTCCCGCTAACGGCTAACCGTCAGTGCTCGGATATCGCGGTGCTAGACCACTAAACGTGCAAGCTCGATACTTTTGCCGAAAGGCTACTGCCGCCATCGGCTGTGCCATTGGGTGCTTGCGTTTTGTTGTTGTCCGGCCATCGGGTAAAGCGTGCATAGATGCCCTGACATCCGTGTCGATGCCTGATGCCGGTGGTCAGTCCGCGATGTGATAAACGCACCGGGCCGGTTTTCCCCAACCCCGCGAGGTAGATCATGCAAACAGTGACCGTTTCCACCGGTAAGCCGCACCGCGCTTCGCCATTGAAAAAAAACCTGATCATTCTGGGCATTGTGGCACTGGCGGAAATTCTCCTGCTGAGTTTTAACGCCCGGCTCGATACCACCGCCTGGCGGGCCACGCGCTGGCTGATGGGAGATCAACAGCCATACAACTGGAAGGCTGTGCAACTGAATCCCAAAACGCATCCCAACGCGCCCTGGTGGCGCACGGTTACGCCGCCATTTCATTCCCAGTTGTATCATCATACAGAAAGCACCTGGCGGGCCTTGCGGGATGTGGGCGTGCCGGCTGAAGTTGTATTTATATGTTTACTGGTATGGGTTTATGATCCCGCCCGGTGGAAGGGCATTGCCATTATGCTCAGTTCCATCCTGGGAGCCGGCGCTGTTTCTGAAGCTTTTAAAAGCGTCTGTGGCCGCGTGCGCCCCATTGGCACATTGCCCAATGGCCACTTGAACGATGGCTTGAATGTCTGGCATTGGTTCCGTGGTTTTCATACGCAAGTCGATTTGAGTTTCCCCAGCGGCCACGCCTGTGTTGCCTTTGCCATGGCCGCGGCACTCACGTATCTGTCCCCGAAAGGCCGCCGACTTTTTCTGCTCGTGGCGTGGCTGACATCCTTTTCCCGCATTGTCATGCAGGCTCATTTTTATTCCGATATTATCGCCGGTGGCACCATCGGCTGGTTCTGCGGATTTGGCTGCGCTATTTGGATGGCAGAGCGTCTGGGCGTGCCTCAACGGACGTTGGCGCCGGAAGTGCAAACTTCTCCCGCTTGATAAATATGCCCGCCGTGACAATTAAGCATAAACCCGCCGATACATAATATGGCATCGCGGGAAACACATATTCAAACAACAATCCCGCCAGAATTGGCCCCAAAGCGCGGGCCAGACTTGCCATACCCTGATTGGCGCCGAGGACCTCCCCTTGTTCATCGGCATGGCAATGGCGGCTGATCAGCGCCTGCATGGCCGGGTTAAACAAGCCGCTGCCAATCGCCAGCAAAATGCCCCCGGCCAGAAATCCTGTCCAACGCCAGGCCCAATGTATGGGAAGTCCAATCAGCACCAGTCCCGCCGAGGTAATCACCGGTCCCAGCAGCGTGAGTTTCAATTCGCCATACTTTTTTGTCAGCCGTCCGATCATCCCGCCCTGAATAATGACAATCACAATGCCAATGGCACCAAACAGCCAGCCTGATGCGTAGCTGCTGCGGTCATCCTGCTTTTTTCCAAACGCCGCCAAAGAAGCTGTTGCATGGACATCTGTCGGCTTATTTCCCACAACCACATCTGCAGCCCCATGGGCCACATTTGTGCCACGGGCCTTAAGCATCGCATGGACGGTTATGGGGTAATTGCGATGTTGAATCAGTAGACTAAGTGTCTGTTCCATGCCGGCAAAAGCAAAACCGTTGACAAAAAATAACAGGATCAGCGGCCCGATAATGGGCCGCACCAGTGAATGCTCCAGCCCGCGAAAGCTGAAGCGCCGGGCGGCGGCATCATTGCGTTGATTATTGGGTGTGCGTGATTCCGCCAGTTGTGTAAATGTCAGGATCAACGCGGTCAAGGAAAAAGCCGCCGCCACCAGTGGTACATATTGCAATCCCAGAAAATGCGACACCATACCGCCGATAATGGGCCCGAAAATAAATCCCAGCCCGAATGCCGCTCCCAGTGCGCCCAGGCCCTTGGCCCGATTTTCCGGCGTGGTGATATCCGCGATATAGGCATTGGCGGTGGAAATATTGCCTCCGCTGATGCCATCAAGAATTCGTGAAGCGAAAATCAGCACAATACCCAGGACATGCCCCTGAAAAAAATTGGCGAAAAACAGCATGAAAAAGCCCACAATCGTCCCGATCTGACTGACAATCAGCACGGGCCGCCGGCCAATATGATCCGACCACCGCCCCAGAATCGGCGCGAACAGAAATTGAAAAAATGAATAGGTCGCACCAATGAGTGTCAGATAAAAATAATTACGGATACCAAACTGCTGGCCATATAACTGCAAGTTCGGCAGCACAATCCCAAATCCCACCAAGTCCACAAACACAATCAGAAATATCGTAAAAATACTGGCTTTTCGCATTGCTTATTTCCCTTAAAGTCTGTCCATACGTTTTGACTCTTCGCCGAGTTCTCCATCAGAGTCGGCTGTTCGCCAGGGCCAGAGCTTATTGTAAAGCTTGTAAAGCGAAAGGCATACGCCCCGACGCCACTTGTCCTGATGCCGGATACGCACATTCTTATCGGGAACCAGATAATCCGGTAATCCGACCCGGCGATGGTTTTCCATCCCGGCGTGCCGAGACTGAAATTAAAACATAAGCATACATGCAATTATCCCCTCGCCACTTCCCTCAGGGCCGTGAACGGTTGCCTGAAATTTTATTCCCAATTTTTCCGTAGGAATATCTTTGCTTTTCTCCGGCGGGTATACTTTAGTCCATGGTCAGGCGCGTTGTGAATCTGGCAGGCCGAAAGGTCTTGGCAGGGAACTGGTAAAGGAAAAAGCACGCGACCCGTTTCTGTTTCGGAGAATTCCGTGAGACAACAATTCAATCAAGGCTTAGTGAGACTGGTCATAATATCCGTCGTGGTCGGCGTTTTGGCCGGACGAAACGCCCTTGCCTGCGCTGCTGGACCGATTCAGTCTGCTGGAAATAATCCCGCCAGTATTCCCGCCGGGCGGTTGACCGCTTATGCACTGCAACAGCGGTTGCGGCAGGCGATGGCCAAGGCCGGATGGTGGCGGCAGATCGTCCGACAACCCAACGGGCGATTGCATCATGCCTATCTTATTCCCGGTGCCATGTACTACCAGCTCTTTGACTGGGACACGTATTTTATGGGTATTGCGTTAAGCTATGCCCATCGCGGCAACAGCCTCGCCGGTTCGGTGGAAGATTTTCTTCACTTTACCGACCATGATGATTCCTACCGAGGTTATACCCCGCGCGAAGTAGCTGGACATCATTTCTTCGCACTGCCGGAGATGTGTAAGCCCTTCCTCGCGCAGATGGCCCTGCGCGCGAGCTTAACACTGCACAGTGCCTCTTGGCTGAAATCATATTATCCGCGGCTTGCTGATACGTTGTGGTATTGGCGACACGCCCGGCGGTCCCCCGATGGGCTTTTCACGTGGTTTGACGGGGTGGAAAGCGGCACGGACAACAGCCCGGCGGTCCTCAGTGTACCGGCCGACCGCACCGAAGGGGTGGACTTGGCTTGTTATATTTACCGCGAATATCTTGCTAT
The DNA here is from genome assembly GCA_021785155.1 of Planctomycetota bacterium. Next base: position 5,796 of record JAJYGE010000250.1, on the reverse strand, counting down.
GGCTGATCTGGCGAGCCTATTGGGAAAACCCGCCGATGTTCGGCTCTACCAGCAACGCGCCGCGAAACTCAAACGCCTGATTCAAAAAAGGCTGTGGGATGCCAGCGCCGGCACATTTTACAATCGCAACAGCCGCACCGGCGCATTTATCCGCGTGCCGGAATGGACCAATCTGGTGCCGCTGTGGGCCCATGTGGCCACCAGACGACAGGCACAGATTCTTATTACCCGTTATGCGCTTAATCCGCGCGAGTTCTGGACAAATTATGGCATACGCAGCCTGGCTCCGAGAAGCCCCAGTTACCACCCGGTTCACGGCTACTGGCAGGGACCGATCTGGATTGTTACCGATTACATGGTTATGCACGGTCTGATGAATTACGGCTACAACACGCAAGCCCGACTTTTGGCACGCAACACAGTCACCACGTTGTTACGTGATATTAAGGCCACCGGCGGAATGCACGAGACCTATAACCCAAATACAGGTGCGGGTCAGAATGGCGGCTACTTCAAAAGCTGGGACATGCTCGGAGCGTATATGATTCACGAAGCGTATACCGGTCAGGATGCCGCGGGAATCCCAACAGTAGCGAAGCTCATGGTGTCGTGGAATAAACGCGCATCAACATCAAAGTAGTCTCCCATTCTTCGGGATTTGCCTGTCGCTGACAATCCGGCGCGTCCCCGCGTTCGGCGGCAGATACGGCTCCGGGGTCGTACGCGCAACAAAGGCCACAACGGAAACGCATGGATCAAATGATATGCTCGATCAGCCAATCCAGGTTGCACGCGGCGCGATGTTCATCGCCCACAGCGTCGCTGGACTGGGAAATTAAAAATCGTCGCGAAGCCCCGATTAAATCTGCCGCCTTATCCAACCGTTGCATATCGGCAATGCCCGGGGCGGTGGTGAGCTTGATTTCAAACGCCCACTTTTCACCGTCCATTTCCAGCACCAGATCAATTTCATAGCCGTCACTGCTGCGGAACCAATACGGTTGAAAATGCCGGCCACGGGCCGAGAGTTCCGCCAGCAATTGTTCAATGACAAAACCTTCCCAGCTTGCCCCCACCCATGGCTGGGCAATAAGCGATGCGGCATCGGGAGTGTTTAATAGCGCATGCAATAACCCCGTGTCACGCCAATACATTTTTGGACTTTTTACCAGACGCTTGCGGATGTTGCTCTGAAATGGCTCCAGCATGCGCAGCATAAATGCACCCGTGAGATAACCCATATAGCTGTTGACCGTTTTGTAATCCAGGGCCATACTTTGGCCCATGCGTGAGGGATTCCAAACCTGCCCGTGCGCCGCCCCCAGCATGCGCAGCAAACGCATGGTTGTTGCCGGCGCGGCGGGCAGCCCCCAATTGGGCAAGTCGCGCTGCGTAAGCAGCGTGAGATAATCCTTTTGCCATTGTGGATAACGGGCCGCCTGTAAAAATCCGCCGTTGGGATATCCGCCATAGAGCCAGAGTTTATCCTTAGCCTGCGTTGAGGCGGCCTCCGACCAGATAAAGGGTGTTAGTTCCAGTAATGCCAATCGACCGGCCAAAGATTCCGACACATTAACCATCAGAGCCGGGGACACTGACCCCAGCAAAAGAAACCGCCCGTTGCGGTCACGCTGGTGATCAATGGCACCGCGCAAACGCGGAAATATTTCCGGCCACGCCTGCGCTTCATCCAGAACCACCAAGTGGCGGCCTGAAATAAGGCCGTTGAATTGCAAATCTAGTCGCAGTCGATCAGTTTCCTGCTCCAGATCAAAGTATTCTCCGCCCAAAGATCGTGCCAGCGTGGTTTTGCCACATTGCCGCGATCCCAGCAGCGCCACCGCCGGATATTCCGTAAGACATTGTAAAAGCAGCGGTTTTATGGCACGCTTGAGCATGTTTTGTATTATAGGATTTAATTCCTGTTTTGCAAATCTGCCTGCCATTATCCTTGGTTTATGGGCCCATCCGGATTCATGGCCCGCTTCATGAATTCGTCGAACAGCGGCACCGTAAACGCCAAATCCCCATGCGCGGGGCTGTAAATCATCCCCTTTTTTATCAGGCTGGCGCGCACCGGACCGAGGCGGTTTATTTTAAGATTGAGCTTCTCGGCAATGTCATCCGTTTACGCCATGGCGGCGCCGCGCTGCGGCTCCAGTTCTACTTTGGTTCGCAGGTGCGCATTTAGCGCATCGAGAACCTTCATGGCACGTTCAAGTGTTATCCCGAAATACTCGTTGCGCTCATCGCGTGACACTTGCGATTCATGTACGTCGAGTCTTTTGGCCAGTTCGCGCTGCGAAATCCCTTGGCCAATACGCAAAGCAATCAGGAGGTGCCCCAGACCGCGCAGGTTATCAAGCTCTTCAAATTCACCGCGCTTTAACCGCTCATAGCTCTCCACCTCTTCCTTCAATTGGAGATGAAAAGACTCCATTGGATCAGTAACCCGTTTGATTTCCTCGTCCTTGAGGCCGGTGGCCTTCAATCGCGCCCGATGTTCTGTGAGACGTTTTTGCTCATCGGTCAGACGCGCCACAGCCTGTTGATATTCTGTTTCGCTGCGTATCATAACGCACCTCCATACCTGATTTTGACAATTCCCCTGGGTTTTCCATCGCGACGTGATTGGCGAAACGCGGCGGGAAACTCCAGTTCATGGCCGTACTTGTCACAAATCCCGCTGCCGATGCCCAGCCCCTGGACATGTAGATACAGTTCGACACGGTATCGATGCCACATAGGCAATTGCTTCTTTGGATATCCCCGGTATGGCTTCCGTGCGGCCGGGTCCCAGGTCCACACCTTGAACGGGTCGAGCAGATTAAGCCGGCGGGTCAATTCACCTGTTCGCAGCAAATCGAAATCACACACAAAATAACCATCAATGTCATTGGGGTGATCTTTGTCTTCGGCAAATGAGCCTTCGGCAAAGACCTCCTTAACGCCCGCTTTCCAGAGTTGTTGGGTGAGGACTTCCAGGTTTTGCACAAGCAATTTCCGCCAAGGCATGTCCCAAGTAGGAGAATTTTCCGGATCGCTTGGGCCACGGACAAGTAACGAATTCTGTAATTCATCGAACGACACTTCAAAGTCTCCGGCCGGCAGTACGCCGTTTGGTTCAAACGATGGAATCACAGGCGGATTTCGCGTTACGCTCATATGTGACATATTAGTCATACTTGGCTTACATGTCAAGATTGATCGAGAGACATATTCTTTCAATCCATCTCATTGGATGGATAGTCAAAAAAAGGGAAGTCGCCTCGGTCTCCGTCGGCGTACGCTACAAAAAGTGGAGTCAGCCATTCGGCGAAGCATCGTGGATAGGCCAGACAGTGGTAGAATCAGGCTTGGAGCATACAATACGCCGTCAAGGGCGGCCAGTGGAAGCCAACAATGGAGACCGGAAATGATGAAACTGCGTCCCGGTGTTGCGCGAATTATTGTGTCAGCCGCGACCGTGATCTGCGCCGCAGCAGGCGTCGGTTGGCTGATGCTGCCGCCACCGGGTCGGGCGATTTACGATGAAATGCGAGCCGCATCACACAATCCCGGTTCGATTGCCGTATATGTATACCAGTTTCGCACTTGGGTTCCCGTGCAACAGTTGCTCACTCCGCGACGGCTGCGGAGAGGCTTCATGATGCAGATCAATGGATGGAAAGTACTGCTCCCCTCAATACCGATTCAAATTGCCATGGAGCCACGCCATGAAGTGCACGGCCTTCCAAAGCATCTCAAAGTGACGGCCCGGGTGCATCGCAAGTGGTTCATGGCCACCATGTGTGCGATGCCGCGTTTCACCCTACCCCCAGAGCCCGTGCCGCGATCCCTTCGCGCTCCCGCCTCGACTGCACTACTGCCCCCCCGCCCTCATCCCGGCTTCGTACAGGTGGTCTTGGGGGATTTTTACACAACCCTTCCGCGCGATGCCTCCGGGGTGCGAATTGACGGAGTCTGGACGGGTCAGAAGTTGAAGTCCGTAAATGTGGAGTACGCGGACATTAGCTACACTTGGCTGCACAGAAGAAGAAGCCCGCTTCTTCGGCGTCTCGTTCGACAATATGCTGTTGGACACGGCTTCTACGAGAGTGTTATCTGGTGGGGGTTAGTCCATGCCGGTACACCACCATGGCGGGCCTCGCATGTGATAGCATCCGCCGCCATGGAGCTCCTGAAGCGACCGGATTTGCAATTAATGCGGATGGCATTTTGTGCCGACGTGTCGCAATTGCCTCGGGCCGCGACATCAGTCAAGGCCGTCCGGAAGGCGATTCTTGCGGCCAGCGTCTCCGTTGCAGGGCACGAGGTTTTCTGGGCAAGGACACCGTCGGAGGACGATCTATGTTTCTGGCTGCGGGACCCATACACAGTCATGGTCAAACGTTTCGACCGCGCCGGGCGTGCTTGCGCAGATACAGGCTTTATCGAGTTTGCCCGCTTCGCACATGCAGGCCCTTTCAAGTTTGTCCCCTTCGGTTTAGACAAGGCCCGCCAGTGGGGCAAACAGATGCGCAACACCGTTGAGACAGGATTGCCTTTCTTCGTCGCGGGGCCACCGTGGGAAGATATACACGCAACTGAGGAAGGCAAAGATTAAGGAATTCCCGTGGTCGCGATGGCCCACTGAACGCACCGCTGGCAAAACCACCGCGTCGCGGGATAATGGCAGCAACGCGAGTTGAGGATTTTCTGTGGTCGCAACAAGCGAAAATCTTTCCCTGCATTTCCGGAGCAATCGCGTGCCTCGTAGCAGAGCCTTCGTCCCTCCGCTTTCCTCGGATTCCTCTGTGGTTCAAAATGGTTTGGCCAGCGTCGTGTCTTTGTGTCGTCGTGGTGAAAATCGGTTTTTGTCACCCGATATGCCTATCCTCCGGCATCGGGCTCTCGGTTCCTGCCTTGACGTTGGCGGGCGAAGCGCCGACGCATCGGGCATCGGGTATGTCGGCCATCGCTGGGGGGTCTACCAGACCCAACAGAATGCCTTCCAAGGCGGATATTTCCGTTCCGAAGAAAGCGACATCCAAAGTTTGATCACCGCCATGCGCATGATCCCCGGCGGTCAGTCGGCGTGGGACATCCTGCACCATCATCCGGGTTACGCGGCGGGTTGGGCGGCGATTGATGCGGTGGGCCTTGCCGGCGGGGAACTCGCAACGCATGGGACGGCGCTGTTGCGCGGTTCGCGACTGGGTGAACGCATAGCGGGCGCGGCCAAATGGGCGCAGCTGTGGTTCTACGATGAACGAGAATTTCCCACGATCTCGCGTGCGCATTGGGTGCGTCGTGGACCGGCCGCAGGCCGATCTTTGCACCACTGGCTTTTGCCACAGCGATGGAAGTGGGTGCCCGTTGGGTTCCGCAACGCGGGGTTCAACCTGCTTGAGCTACCGGAACTTAGAGGCTTGGCGCACCCACGGTTGAGCCCCAACGCGTACATGGGATTCGCGCCAAGGTGGAGTGACCCCGTCGAGGCGTTCAAGGCTCGCCCTTGGGAATGGGGAATTCGCGGCCTAATTCCTGGCGGCGCGGCTGCGGGCACGTATGGGGGCTACCGGGCTGGCGAGTGGCTTAATGAACAACGGATGACGGAGCCGCAGAAATGAGTACCGCCATCTGTTTGAAGTGCGGCACTACCAAGCGTCATCCGATGGCTCGATGCGGTAGCTGTGGTTACTGTCCGATGGGTGACAGCTTGGCGATGGTCAAGAGCGTCATCTTGTCGAGCAGTTACCAGATCAGAGAGGACGAGGAGTGGAAACATCGGACGCGGACCGAGCTCAGGGAAAT
>JAJYGE010000461.1 GCA_021785155.1 Planctomycetota bacterium | reverse complement strand
GCCATGGGAAGTGGCGTAAAGACTGTGCAGTTGTTGTTTTGCTGGAGATACGCGCATGAGTCCATCACTGGAATCCAATTTATTCGTATTCGCACTGGCGGCTTTTCTGGGCTATGAAGTGGTGCGAAGAGTTTCGCCGCAGCTCCATACACCGCTGATGTCGCTTACCAACGCGATCTCGGCGATCTCGGTGGTGGGAGCGATCGCCGTCACCGGTGCGGGGCACAACACCACGATGGTTGTGGTACTCGGTACGATTGCGGTTACGGCATCGATGATTAATGTGGTCGGCGGTTTTTTAATGACCGATCGTATGCTCAAGATGTTTAAGAAGCGCAAGTCGAATTGATATAAAGCACTGCATGTTTCATTCTTAATTCCTTTGCATCGGGAGCGTCACTGTGATGAGTTGCTTTTTATCGATAACGGGCGTAGTGGCGGCGGCAGGCCGATTAGTACCCCATAACGCCACCATGCCAGCTTATGTCATTATGATATATCTTGCGGCAGCCATGCTTTTTGCGCTATCATTGAAGTGGCTAAGCGGCCCCAAAACGGCGCGATGGGGTGTTTTGGCCGGCGAAATTGGCATGGCTGCGGCAATTATTGCCACGCTGTTTCTTCCTGAAGTGCGGCATTACGACTGGATCGCCATCGCGTTTCTCGTCGCCATTATTGCCGCGATTCCCATGGCTCTGTTAATACCCATGACGGCCGTGCCGCAGCAGATTGCGCTGTTTCACGCCTTTGGGGCCTTGGCGGCGGCGCTGGTGGGAACGGCGGAATATTATGCGCACGGTTCATCACTGGGGACATCCACGCTTATTGCCATCGGGTTTGAGTCGCTGCTGGGCTATCTGACGTTTACCGGCAGTCTGGTGGCGGCAGGGAAGCTGCAGGAAATATTGCCCACGCAGCCGATGAATTATCCGGGTCAGAATGTGCTGAGTATTTCGATATTATCGGCCTCCGTCATTGCCGGGGCGATGGTGGTGATTATTCCCGCCAATCCGCTGGTCTTTCCGATTTTTATCGCCTTGTGCCTGCTTTTTGGGGTGATGTTGATTCTGCCGATCGGCGGTGGCGATATGCCCACGGTGATTGCCCTGTTGAACAGTTATGCGGGCCTGTCCGCCTCCGCCATGGGATTTGTGCTGAATAACAAGCTGCTGATCATTGGTGGTGCCCTGGAAGGTTCATCGGGCTTTATTCTTGCCATGATTATGTGCAAGGCCATGAATCGTTCATTTATCAATGTGCTTTTCGGGCAGGTGCAGGCGGCCAAGGCCGGTAAATCGGATGATATTTATGGCGGTAATATTAAAAGTGTTAATGCTGAGGAAGTCGCGGCCATATTGGATGGTGCGCGGCGTGTGGCCATTGTGCCGGGATATGGCCTGGCGGTAGCGCAGGCGCAACATGCCGTGGGGCAGCTATTTGAACTTCTGGAATCCCGATCGGTAGATGTGCAATTCGGCATTCATCCTGTCGCCGGCCGCATGCCGGGCCACATGAACGTGCTGTTGGCGGAGGCTAATATTCCCTATGATCATCTCATGGAAATGGACCGGATCAATCCGGAATTTGAGAATATGGATGTTGTCATTGTCAACGGTGCCAATGATGTGGTAAATCCCGATGCGCGTGATAATCCCAACAGCCCCATTGCGGGTATGCCTATATTAAATGTGGATAAGGCCGGAACGGTAATCGTCATTAAACGCAGCCTCAGCCCCGGATTTGCCGGAATTCCAAATCCGCTTTTCGCCGCAAAAAACTGCCTGATGTATTTTGCGGATGGCAAAAAAGCGGTGTTGGACATCATCGCGGAATTGGAAAAACTGTAAGTTCCCAGAAGCCTGTCCAAGTAATCGCAATCCCGGCCATTACTTGGACAGAGCACTAATTTTTCATCAAATCGGACTGGAAGCGATAATTTCCCGATTCGAGCGAATAAATGGCTCTGCCATCGACATAGGCCACAAATTTAATCCATGGTTTATTGCTGATCTTATGGCCATTGAGCCGAACCGCATTGGCATCGGCTGCGGGGACTTCCACCGTCGCAAAGCTGTTGGCCGGGACTTGCACATGCCACCGGAATGAGCCATTCGGCTGTATTTTCCAATCGCTGATAATTTTTCCATAAGGCGATCGGTGCCATGTGTTCACGTATGTTAAGCCGTTGAGAAAGTGCGGCTTCATGACAATGTGCTGGAAGCCCGGTTCGCGGGCATCGCTTTGAATGCCGCCGACATATTGGAACAGCCAGGTCAGCATATCGCCAATGAACATGACATGATCCTGCGAGTTCATGGCCGGATTGGCGGTGTTACCGTTCCAGAGTTCCCAGATTGTTGTGGCACCATGTTTGACCATATATCCCCAGCCGGGATAGGTGGTCTGATTCAGCATTTTCCACGCCAAATTGGCCTGCCCATTGCGGGCCATAACGTTAAATATCCATTGCATGCCAATAACGCCTACACCAACGTGGTCATTCTGGCGTGCGTGCATACGCCACAGAAAGCGTTTCATGACGGCGGCTTGTCGGTCTGCCGGCACAATACCGGCAGCCAACGGCAGAATACACGCGGTATCTGAGCCGTTGCCATAGTAGCCACCCTTGGCATTCCACAGGTGCTTGTTGAAACCCACGTAGAGCTTATGGGCTTCCGAGAGCCAATGCTTTTCTCCGGCGGCTTTATGCAGCAATTTGGCGTACGACGCCATAAGGTGCAGGTCTTTGTACAGCGTCGCTGTAGCCAGCAGTGGACCGGGAGTGGCCCGGTTGGGATCTTTGGAGTGAATATTGTGTGCCGATCGCGGCGGAGAGCACCAGTCGCCGAAGGTATCCGCCTTGCTGATACCGTTATGTACTTTGGCCAACTGGTAATTTATCCATTTGCTCATGGCGGCATAATGATCCCGAATGGGGGAAAGCTGCCCATATTGCAGATATAACGTGCCGGGCAGATAAATAAAGGTGCTCGGCCAGGTGACATCTTTGCTGTATACGGCCCAGTATGGAGGATTCACCGCGGAAACATCGCCACTGGGCCGCTGCCCATCCTGTATATCCCAGAGCCACTTGTCATGAAAGCGTTCGGTGTTAAACAGGAATGATTCACTGCGTGATTCCATGCCCCGATCTCCCATCCAGCCCTGGCGTTCATCACGTTGCGGGCAATCTGTGGGAATGGAGCGGTAGTTGTTTTGAATGCCCCAGCGGGCGTTATGAACAATCTGATTGACGAGTTTGTCGGAACAGGCGAATCCACCGATGACCGGTAATGCGTCATGGACTTCCTGGCCTTCAATGGTGGAAAGTGTCGGGGTGCCGGGATAACCGGTAAGCTCCACAAAGCGGAAACCGTGATAGGTGAAAATGGGATGCCAGGTAACGGGGCCTTTGCCATTAAGAATAACCGTATCGGTTTGTTTGGCGGTTCGCAGGTTGGCCACATACAGATGAATGCGTCCTTTACCGGCGGGGTTTAAATCCACGGTCTGCTGGCCATTACGCACCAGACTTTCTCCGTGCCGCAGCACCACTTTGGTTCCTGCCGGGGCATTGGGGATATGAATCTGACACCAGCCCACCATATTCTGGCCCATATCAAACATCCACTTGCCGGGAGCAATTTGCGCGACTTTAATCGGGTGCAGTATTTGCGTTACACGGATGGGTTGCTGAAATTCCGCCACCAGTCGGCCACGGGGGGACCGCACTGCAATAGCAGGTTTCCAGTCTTTGTCCGCGAAGCCTACCTTGTTCCAGCCCGGCATGCGCATGGCGACGTTATAGGTTTCGCCATTGTATTCATTGTTCATGCGAATAGGCCCCATGTCCGTCATCTTCCAGTGAGTGTTACTGGTGATAACGGCAGTCGTGCCATCGGTGTAAGTGATATGCAGCATGAATTTCATGCGTGGGGAAATGTGGATCGTATAAGGAGCTACGCCGCCCATACCATACATCCGGCCATTGCCGAGGATTACTCCCAGAGCATTTTCTCCCGGCTTTAGCAGCTTGGTGACATTGCGCGCTACATAATAACACCGTTTGGGATACCAGCTTAAGGCCGGTGAAAGTTGTGTATGGCTGGTGCGCTGACCATTGACATACATGCGTCCCAAACCCAAACCGCTGAAATAGGCCACGGCACGTTTCACGGTCTTGGAAATATTGAATTGATCACGCAGATAAATAGCGGGCAACGGATGCTTGATGCCCTTTTTGGGAGCCGGTTTCCAGCCGATCCATTGCGCATCATGCCATTGGCTGGCCGCCAATAACCCTTCCTGCCATTGTGCCACAGCACTGTAATGGCTGACTTCGCCCGCCTGATTCCAGACCCGCACCTTCCAGAAGCAGCGTTGGCGCGGCTTGAGCGTCGGGCCGCCATAACGAATATTAATGGATTGATCTGACGGTACTTTACCGGAATTCCAGATATTGCCCTGATTGTGTGCCAGGAGCTTGGGCGATGATGCCACGAGAATATCATACGCACTTTGGAATTGCCCCCGACCTTTCCAGGGTAATACCCAGCTCAATCGCGGATGAATCGAATTAATCGCCAGCGGATTGGCTCGCAATTGTGTTTGCAGATGCGTTGGCGCCGCCGTAGCATTCAGTTGCGCCAGACTGCGGCCTTGCATCGCACATCCCCCCACCGCCAATACCACGAGTGCCACCAGGCCCGTTGCGACGCGTTGACAAGTCGCTGAACTCGTTTTCAAGAAACGTAGAGCGGAAAATCCATTCATTTTTTTCTCCAGCCAAAAAAAGACAATGCGTGAAGCACGCGTTCTATTAAACCGCCAGCCGGTAAGATAGCGGCTATTGCGGCATCCAACAATCAAACCGGGATTTTTTTACCAAGCATCCATTGACCATAGCCGCATCACATATTTTCCAGCACTGACGTAAAGTGATATTTTCCCGCCATAACAGAAAATATTGCGTATGAGCCGTCCATTCGCACGAATTCAACGTGCGGGTTCCGCGGCGCAACAGGCTTTCCATCTTCTTTGACATCGGCACGACGACGCGCGGGAATGGCGACTTCTGCGCTGGTATTGGTTGGAATTGTGACATCCCACGCAAACTTTACGCCATCTCTTCGCCATTGGCTGTGAATAACGCCATACATACTTTGATAATGTGCCCGCACCGATGTCAGTTGGCGGATGTTGTGCGGACGCAGCAGAAAACGCTTAAATCCCGGGTCTGTTTGAAAAGGACGGATTCCGGCGATACTTTCATGAAACCACGCGGCAAAGCCACTCTGCATGGCGTGGTTGCAGGAACACTTATTCGGCGTCTGATCAACTGGCGTGTCGTACTGGCTCTCTGGCCAGGTTGTATCGCCGCGGGAAAGCATAAATCCATAGCTGGGATAATCCAACTTCTTCATCATGCGATAAGTTAACGCATCGTAACCGTGCTCATTGAGAACCGTATACAACGGGCGGGAACCCAGCACCCCGGTATCGGCATGATCGTGTTGCGCGCGGATTTCATGGGCCAGAGCGGCGGCCACAGATTTTTCCTTATCTTCCGGAGCCAGACCAAATCGCAAGACCACCGCATTGGCGGTTTGTGAACCATATCCGCCGGAATGAGGATCATAAAACGTCCGATGAAAGGCGGCTTTAACTATGGCCGCCTGGCGCTTAAACCATTTTTCATCGGAAACGCGTCCCAATAATGCGGCGGTCTTGGCCATGATATTAAGACTGGAATATTGTAAAGCTGTGGAGGTCAGCGGCACCGGGCACTTCGGATTGGCACCTCCCACACCGGGCGGACACCAGTCGCCATAACCATATTGCACAATGCCGTTCTTACTGACCGCCGCGGATGCCACGAAATGTACCCAGCGCTTCATATGCGGATATTGCCGGATAAGTGTGGATGAATCACCGTAGTACAAATAGATAAACCATGGGATCGCCACCAAAGCAGCACCCCAATCGGGGTTGGCCTGACCGCATAATCTGCGTCCGGTGGCAATGTTGCAGGGAAGACCGGGAGACGCCGGTGTGTTCCATGGCGTCCTGCCACCCCGCCCCAATGTGGTGTCCATATCGCCAGCCAATTTATTCAACAGTGGAGCCATATTAAGATTAAAAATTGCGGCTTGGGCGGAAATTTCCATATCCCCCAGCCATGAACACTTTTCGCGTTGCGGGCAATCCTCGGTAATGCTGTGCATGTTGCTTTCCAGCGTCCAGAGCGAGGTTTGATAAATACGATTCAACTGCGCATCGGAGCAAACAAAATCGCCCCGCTTTTCCGCACCGGTTCGCAATTGTATACCTTCCATAAAACCCAACGTCGGCTTTTGTTTTAATCCGCTGACCTCAACATATCGGAATCCATGATACGTAAAACGTGGCCGCCATTGCTCGCCTCCGCCTTTGCACACATATATTTCCGTTTGCACCACGCCAGTGGCGAAAACGCCCGTCGTGGCGGGGTCAATCTCCAAGCCGCCGGGAGCCAGTATCTCCGCCATACGCAATGTGATTTTTGTCCCGGCAGGCTCAGCCACTGTCAGACGCACGCAGCCGGCAAAATTTTGCCCCATATCGATAATCCATTTGCCACCGGACGACGCAAGAATACGCATCGGCTTGATGATACGGGTGTCCTGAATTGGCTGGATCATCTGGCTTTGCAGTTTCACAGCCGGAGACTTGGACACGCGCGCTGCCTGCCACTGCTTATCGTCTAGACCCGGTTCCGCCCAGCCGGGAATTTCCAGTCTGGCATCATAGGTTTCACCGGCATAGACGTTGTCAAAAAGAACCGGCCCGGTCGTGACCTTCCAACTGGCATCGGTGGCAATGGTGTCAACGGATCCATCGTTATATTCGATGATACATTTAGCCAGCAGTACCGGTGGCCCCCACGCCAGCCATGCTGCCATAAAGGCAAGATTCTGGCCATAAAATCCGTTACCCAGCATCACCCCTATCGCATTACTGCCTTGCCGTAGCGCGGCGGTGACATCATGAGTGGCATAAAATGCGCGGGCATCATAGGTGGTCATGCCGGGATCCAACTGGTGATCGCCAATCCGCCTGCCATTAATAAACAGTTCGTAATACCCCAGACCGCAGATATACATCCGTGCGCGGGACACCGCCTTACCGATGGAGAGGGTTTTGCGAAACAAAGGGGAGGGGAAGGTTTTTTCCATCGTCGGTGTTTTCATGGAACTGGTTTGCACCGGGCGTAACACCAACGGAGATGTTCTGGTATCTTCCGCCAATTCTATCCATTGGGCCGGTTGCCAATCCGCGGCTTTGAGCATTCCCATTTCCCAAACGGATGCGAGTGCCCAAGCGCTGATGTTGCCTTGAGCATCCCATGTCCGCACCGTCCAGAAATAGCGCCCCCCCGCCGTTAAGGTAGAGCCAGCATAAGGAACTAAAACGCTTTGATCCGACGCACGACGACCGGAATCCCATACATCCGCCTTGCCGGGCTGCAGCAACGCCGCTTCCCGCGCTACCAATATATGATAACCCGTTTGACGCGCACCGCGTTGGGCCGATCCGAGCATCCAGCTTAATCGCGGGTGCATCGTATCCACACCAAGGGGATCAACCAGATATTCGCAGGTAAGGCCCGTAGGTGGCGAAGTATCCTGTGTAAAATCAATCGCTTTAGATCGCGTTGCTCCCGCAGCAACCGCGAACCCGGCAATTTTCAGAACATCCCGGCGCGAAGCCATGGTCTTCGAGGATCGGGTCGGCGGTATTGTAAATTGGTTTTCCATGATTTAACGCTGCCTTTCAGATTAGCACACCATAATATCCAACCACGCACCGTAATTTTTGCGTTCGGAGGTTTCCATGTTTAACTCCCGACAATGCCTTTTATTACCCCGTACTCCAATGCGGAGCGTTGGGTTGCTCGGCGAGAAACGTGTGAATAGCTTTGGCCAAGTTGCTGTCGTTCAATGGGAACGTTTTGTCCACTCTATCGAAATGCCACCATCCGGGAAATAATACATGGCAGCCATGGGCCACAAATTTCCGCATATCACTTAACGCGGCATGATAAAGTGCCGGGCTGTCGGAAGCCTCATGAGGGGCCGGATGCCATTCAAAAATTCCCCAGTTGTGGCTGTATTGGGTGATCATAGCGGGATTCAGGCCGCCAAAACGGGTGATGCCCACATGCCCATTCTGCGGTAAATAGCCCGACCATATCGTTGAAGCGGAAGACAACGCCCTCCGAGCACCACCCGGTGCATCTCCCAGTAGTTCCCCGGGAATCTGATGGGCGTAAAGCAACTGCTTTGGTAAGCCTTCCGCAATGAGCAAACTGGCAACATCCTGAACAAAATGAGCGACTTCACATTCACGAAAGCCATACGCCGGATGCAACGGATTGCCCGGCGGAAACGTATTGTTGTTGCCCTGATAGGTCCAATTCCATGCTCTCCACCATCGGGAATGATTTCGGACACGCGGTGCATCAAAGCCCCCCACAGTGGATCCGTTCCCGCTTTTAGGCGATGGATTAAATTGTGGGTCGGTAATCGGATCAGGATATTTTTCCAGATCCCAATAGGCCAAATTCCACGATTTAAAATTCGTGCCGAATGTTGCATTAAATGTCTGGCCGGTGCCATTGGAATCATCGGGCGTTGGATCATCATAAAACGGGCTGACCCGGTGGCCATCAACTGAAACAAATGGCCCCGTGATTAACTCCGGTGCGCCCTGTCCGGCATATCTGGCACGCGGTGCATAAAGTCCGCGATGTCGCAGCCAGTCCCGGAATTCGGCAACGGCAAAAGGACTGTAGTCACCGAGATATTCATTGCTGGCCACGCCGCCGATGGCCAATTCTTCCTCTATGGCAAAATTAATGACGGCAATAACCCCGGGATACGCCTGCATAGCGGTTTTAATCTCTCCCGCCCAGCGCTTGGCCTTGCGGTGCATTTCCTCCCGTATTGCCGAGGCATAACGGGATGGCGTCACAACCAGAGTGTCTCTCCTCTGCACCGGACCGGGCATTCCTCGCCACGTTTTTCCATTAAGCCGCCACTGGTAATTCCGCAGATCGCTATCGGGATTGATCAGACTATTGTCATGGGTCTGCATGGCACAAATCACACCGCGATGAATATTTTGCTCTCGAAATATTTTGAGCTGCCGTAACAGCAGCGGTAAATTTCCCGCTGTATAAATTGAGGCAAATCCGATTTTATTATAAGTGTTTCCTTCGCCGAATTCTTTTTTCATTTTCGCAATTTGTTCCCGATACTGGTCGTTCGTAGTGCTCTTGCGATCAAGCCCACTTTCCCATATTGGCATGATGTAAAAGGTACTGCTATGATCCGATTCCGGTTGGGCATTGGCCGAGTCGGTCCCATTATTTTCCGCAGCCATGATTGCGGTTACTGAATCGGCGGCAGCCTCATTTCGGAAATTATCGCTGCTCCCGACCACGGATGCAGATACCACTGCGGCCCAAGCCGCCAACAGTTGGCGACGCGAAAGACCTTGATTACCGGCCGAACGTTGCGTGTTGTTCATTTTATTAACCATAAATCACCATTACCCTTGCAAGTTCATAGGAGCCTGTCCACGTAATCGCCGGATTGCGACGGCCATTACGTGGACACGCTCCCAGAACCAATTACCATCGCCACAATCGTCATGCATCCCCAATATTCCATCCAATCGGATGGAATATTAATCTCCGCTGGAAACAATAATGTAAGCCCCGGACTTATGCAGAACAAAGCTGCAACGATTTCCTGGTAGATGCTGCATGTCGATGGCCTTCCCATTTACGGTCACGCTGGTGCCCGGAACTGCCATGGTTGCCTGCACCGCTTTCGGCAACGTGACGATCAGTATTTCATGGCCCGCTTTCTTTCTTATTTTTACCACAATGGCTCCATGTGGAGTGGGTACCCGGCCGCTAACCCAGGTAAGACCGTCCAGGTGCGGAGCAATTGAAACACGAGAGAATCCTTCGCTTAATGGCTGCACGCCCAGCGTATAATCGGTCAGCCAATTGGTTACTCCAGTCGACCATCCGTGGCAACGACTGTTAAAATAATTCCACACCAGATTGGGTTCAGGCTTCCCGTTGTTCTCCAGATGACGGAGAAAATGATCCGTGGGCCAGGAAGGATCGTATTTTTCCCAGAAAGTGGTGGCACCTTCATGAATCATGCCGCCCCAGTAGTACCGAATAAAGTTCAGCGCCTGCCGGTAATGTCCGAGATGACTTAGTGCAAAAATCACAAAATTATTGTAATAAGGCGTGGCTACCTGCTTCCATGACGGGCAATCCGGTCCCAGGATTCGGGCGTAAATGGCCCTTTGCTCCTGCGCAGTGGCAACATGTGAGTCAATGGCCATGGCATTGACTTGACGGATATGACTGAATGTATGGGTCTTGGGATTTGCCAGATATTTACGGGCGGCGGAAATAAGTTGTTGATCCCAACGGGCATATTTGGCCGCATTGACCGAATCACCCATGGCCTTAAGCAAAAAAACGGCCCGGCGCACACCCCAACATGTATACAGATCTGTGGCCATATCAGCCTGCGGAGTGTCCGGCAAGCCAACAAGTTCGGGTGCCCAATCCACAAAATTCCAGTGCGCTTTGAGTTTATTGACAAAGATGTTCTTTTTGTTAAATCCCAATTTCATGTAACGTAACATGGACAACAAAAGTTCATGCTGCGACTTGATATATTTCAAGGCACCGGTGTGCTTATAAAAATCAGCCAGGCCGCAAATCCAGGCGCTGGAATAGCCGGGTACCTTATTGATATAGCTGATGGGCAAAGCTTCCGCATACCTTCTACCCTGTGATTCCAGACGCACCTGGGTCATACTTAATTCCATCAAAAAGTGATCCAGAAAGACATTGTTGATGGTCTGGCCGGTAATTTGCAAATCGCCCATCCACAGCACGCGATCACGCTTGGGGCCATCCAAGATTTGATTCTGCATGCACAAGTGGGCCGTATACGCCCCCGTATACCAGATTTTTGTTAACAGTGGATCGGAACATGTAAACGCCCCGCGGTATTTAACGGGGTAATATGTGAAATCCAGACGCAGGCGATTGAGCTTAATAGGCCCGTGGCCCTGGAATTGTACCGTGGCAT
>JAJYGE010000122.1 GCA_021785155.1 Planctomycetota bacterium | reverse complement strand
CCGGCACCGAATAGAGGCCCCAGTGAATAAACATACCGAAGCGGGCTTTTTTCCACCACCCCATATCGGCGCTATGCAATTTATCCTTAGCGGGTGGCATTTTTCTCTTGACTTCCCACCACGGTATCGGCGCTGCTCTGGCGACAGTAGTTACCGATGCGGCAAGCGCTGGGCGGGCAGATACTGCACACGCCAAAATCATCCAAGCGGACACTGTCGCTAAAACAAACGTTTTCCCTGGCGTCATCATTACTCCGTTATACCGTTAGAACATGATCCATTACTAGCATTAGCGCTAATTCTCAGCCTAGCCGCAATCGATATACCCGATGTAGCATTCCTGCCCGATCTTCCCCGCATTGATAAACCCCAACCAAGTGAGAACGCGGAACTCCGCGGCCGCGGGGATTTGAATCTGCCTGGATGCCAACTCTTTGCCCGCGAGGCTCAAAGTTATCTGGTACTCCCGACATGAAGTCTCCGCCCTGAAGTCATACTGAATAAGAACGTCCATCCATTTGTCCAACGGACTCGTCCCGACCGGAATACCATTGGCGACAACGCTCCCGTCCGCCCCAAATATGACGCTAGGCCCCGTAATATAGGGGTTGCTTTGCCAATCCCTTAGCTCTGCACAAAGCGTTGTCCCGTTATGTTCCGGAATCAAAATTGAAAACTTCAAGAGAAGGTTGCATCGTCGCATCCACGGCTGATAGTAGGTGTATGTAACCGCATGGGGACCAAAGCGAAGCGACTTTTGCCTCGTAATTTCCGTAGGCGCAGCGATGCTGTTGCCGTCACCCCAAGTGGTCGCCCCATAGGGATAATCTCCGAACTTCTCACGCTGAAATGTCGCGTGCACCGCCTGTCCGTTTGGCATCGGGCACGGTGTGCGGTCCGCGATCGGCAATGGTTCAACCGCCGCAGGCAATACTCGCCAGGCGGCAGGGCCGTACAATCCAATATTATTGGTTTGGATGGGGCGGAATCCAATCTGATTGGCAGGGGATCCCGCCTCCGCCCAAATAGAGCCGTTGGCTATATGCAACCCCGGCGCGGCGGCAAACGAGTTAGCATCTTGCCCACCGGCCTGCCATTGCTTAAAACTATTGCCATGAATCGTCGGGGCTGTTCCCCAGAAACTCCAATATACGTTGTGGTTGAATCGCCACCCCGCGTTGCTGTATTTCGGCAGTACATTATCGCCATTCACCACGACCACGTTATGCTCAAATATCAAGCTCAACGGAATGCGCCTTCCGAATGTGTCGGTATCCCGCTCAATCTGCAACCCATAGGTATCCTCCAAAAGATTATTTAAGACCTGATTTTTTGCCCCGTAGTTAAGCAGCAGCCCCATCCCGTCGGCTCTCTGAACGATGTTATCCTCTACAAGAATGTGTGAACTTCCCTCGTCGAGGTATAGGCCGTTGAACATTCGTTGGGGATTATACGGTACCAAACCGGATAGCCAATTGCTCCTTAACACCGTCCCGGGAGAAACCCCAAGCGTATAAATGCCGCCACCATCGCTTAGGACGCCATTGCCTAAACTATATATGCGATTAAATTCCACAATGTTTCGCACGGCTGGACTTGGAGTCGTGGCCCAGTTCCAACCGACGCTGACGCCTGTATAATATAAATTCATAATAACATTGTGGCTGATGCGATTATCGCTGGCGTGACCAATCCAAACGCCACATGCTTGTGGAAACAGCTTGCCATTGTCATGGATAAAATTATTGTCAATCACGCATGCAGCGGTAAATCGTGCAGCGGTAGGCAGTTTGTAATAATCCGAAATGGGACAATCCAAACCAAGATACACCCCTCCGCCGCCCATATCATGAATATGGCATTGCTGGATGACTATACCCTCACTGGCCCCCATAAACCGAATTCCGTGCTCGCCGCAGTGGCATAAGTCACAATCCAGAATTCTTATATTTCTAGCGCCATGTCCGAAAATGGCCGCCTCCCAACCATGTGTTGCGGATTGATTGTCGTTTGCCAAGCGATCTCGGGACACCGTACAAGCCGAGTGCTGCAAAGACAAGCCCTTGACTGTAACGTGTTGAACGTAAGCGTTACGTTCCGGGGAACCCCGAAACTCGATGAGGTGTCTAAGCACGGGAATAACCACGCTAAATTTAGCCAAGCGGTCACCGGTATCCGGCTTATATAGGATTTTTCCGGCAGGCCGGTCAAAGTACCACTGTCCCGGTTCTTTCAGTGCTTCGCGCACGTTATCAATGTAAAAGCGTTGCCTTATCTCAAAAGTTCCAAACTCATGCCCACTGTTCTGAAGATACACGGTGTCGGTCTTCGTATCAACCGACTGCACCCACTGACGCTCAGTGGTCCAGCTTTCAAAGGAGACTATTTCCACGTCTCTTAGCGCGTGCCAATCTGGGCCAATCTGCCCTTTCTCAACATGGAAGGCCCTGTTGCGTAATTCCTGTTGTGCAACCAAGCCCGCCATGAAATACCAGTTTTTGCCCGGCAGTCGCGGGCGGTCTTTGCGTTGCCCCCCCACAAAGAGCTGGCTGATTGTCACAGTATCCATCGCTTCGGGGGCAACTGCCTCCCATAATCCATCGGTGCGGGCTTTCCAGTTCTTGATCGTTATCCCGCCGGAGATGATCGGCTTTTCGCCGGGATAGGCGGTGATAATCAAGGGGGCTTCCGCAGTTCCGCAATCATCGGGGAAGAGTACAATGGTTTTTTTCAGCCCGTAAACGCCTCCACGTAGAACGATGCGGGTGGTTGATTTGAACTTGGCGGTGCTGCCCCGACTGCGCACAATTTCTAGTGCCCGATGTATGCTGGCCACCGGGCCGTCTGATTGTGCTTTGTCGGCGTTGGGAATTGTTCCGCTCCAAGCGTCGTTACCGGATGGGCTGACATATATGGTAAATCCTACGAGTCCGGCGCCCGCGATTCCCGTCCGTGGTGACTGGCAACCACACAGCCATCCGGCGACAGTGGCGACCACCGTCTGGTTCCAAGCCCTTCGATTGATTTTGGTCACGCGATCAAGCCTCATGCGATTATCCACACGGTTTTTGGTCATTACTGCCCGCAGCCGATTCACCGCCAGAACCGTCGGCGATCGGCGGGCAGGATACGGGCAGTTTCACTGCCCACTCAGCGTTTGGGAGAAACTATCTTTCCCTTGCCGCAGAAGCCAAGTCTCGCGCCGCGAATCCGCCTGGAGTAAAAGTGAATATCTTCACGTCGTCAACGCTGCAATATGCGGTCTGGATTCTCCGCTGCGAGCCAATCCAGAATCCATCCCCTCCCGCCGCCGGAGACGGAGGGTTTGGGCTGCCCTGGAAACTGGCGTAGGATTTTCCGTTTACAAAGACCTTGACCTTTTTGCTGTTCACGACCAGTGCCAGGTTGACCCATTTACCGGGGACAATTCTTGCTCCTTTGATGAGCGCCGTGCCGCCGAGAAGGCCTTCCCAGTGGCCATTTCGTTGTATGAACCCCCATCCGTTTTTTGCAGGATTGCCATTATACACAACCATTCGATCGCTCGCATCCTTGGCTTTAACCCAAAGCTGAAGTCCAAAATCGTGAATCAGGTTAATGCATGCCGCGCTAACCAGCGATTCGTACGCATCCCCGGTAAACTTTATGGCTACCCTGGAGCCAGGTGCGGCGTTTCCCGAGTAGATCGGCCCTTTTACGCCCACGCTATTCTGCAAATCGATCTTTGGACCCGTCCCCAGATCAGGCTGGCTATAATTGTGCCTACCCGGCGTGCCGTACCCACCTGGCGCATCGACCTGGCGACCAATGCTGTCCCCCTTGGCAATATCCGTGGCACCCATGTCCCAACGGTGTATCACATTCACCGCAGCTCTTGCTGCCGCCGACGGGAAGGCTAAACCAAGCAACACAAAACATATCGCCAAAATCTCCCGGCTCGTTCCGGCTCGAATTGGGAACCGCATTTCGACGCTCCTATCATTTTCGCGTTGGCCAATACAGGCCAGTTAGGCCGGGCTGCGAACCGTCGCACTGGCTGAAAAGCGAAAAGTTGCCAGCGCGACACCAGTCGCACAGGCAACTTGGGACAGCTTTAGGTAACTCGCTTCCGTTTCAACAGCAGCAGGCCAACGACCCCCATTGCCAGCAGTGACAGCGATGCCGGCTCTGGGACAGCCAAGCCCGGCTCCGCCAAATCTGATGCCGAGAAAGCACCGGGCGCGAACGTGAACACTCGGACGTTGTCGACCGTGCTATAAGCTGTCTGGAGGCCGACATCTGATCCCACATAAAAGCCGAATCCGGAGCTATCCACAGTTGGGGCGACCGGCATGCTATCAACGGTTGCGTACGCTAGTCCGTTGACGTAAAGCGTGGTCGCATTCGATTGGCCGTTCACCACCAAGGCAAGGTTCGTCCAGGTTCCCGGAGTAATCGTCGGCCCGTTGACGAATGCCACGCCTCCGAGCAGTCCGTCTAGCTGCCCACCGTACGCTACCAACCCCCACCCGTTGCCGCTGGAATTTCCGTTGTATGCAATCATACGGTTGTTGGTGTCCGTTGGATTGACCCAAAGCTGGAACCCGAAATTTGACGTTAGATTAAAGGCGTTGGCCGCCGTGAGGGATTGCCCCGCGTCGCCCGTAAACTGGATAGCAACCGTGTTCCCCGGTGCGGCAGCGCTGGTATAGATCGGTCCAGTATACGGACCTGTTCCCCCAACCTCGTTGGTTAGATTAACGGAACCGGCTCCGCCAACCAAATCAGTTTGGCTGCCACCAGACGGCAACTGCTGTCCGAGAACATTGCCATTTCCACCAGCAACTTCGGATGCACCCATATCCCATTGATGGATAACGACGATTGACGCCATCGCCGGTACCGCCGAAGCCATAACGACGGCTAGGGCAGAACAACTCGTTAGTGTATACCTACTCATAACTTGCTCCTAAAAAAGCATGAACAAAACTTAGCTTGCACAACATATGCAAACTTTACTGGGCATTCGGTCACTGCGGGCCGAGGTACTCCCGACACAGGTGCCGAACATAATGGTTTCGCCTCACC
Organism: Planctomycetota bacterium; assembly: GCA_021785155.1. The sequence goes on along the minus strand of JAJYGE010000122.1, from coordinate 6,102 downwards.
AACCTCCGTTTCCACTCCAGAAGGGGGAAAGGTAATTGTTCCCTCCCGCCGGAATTTTTGCTGTGTCTATTGTTTCCGCGTGGCCGTCAAAGAAAACAAAATTGGCTAATCCTGTACCATTGGTTCGGCCCAGCAAGCCATGCACCGGATCTGGCCAATCTGGACCGCCCGGCCCGCCTCCGGGAGACAATACATTCCACGTAAAGAGATTAGGATCGTACCACCCGTCGCCCATGAACATGGTATCTCCCGGATGGACGACGCTGGTTATTTTTTGCTCCTTTATCCCATTGGGCACCCATCCGCACCAATAGTTCTCCGAATAGGTGGCGGACCACCACCACGCCTGGCCAGCGTTTGGCACTGGAACAGCCATCACAGGAAGGATCGAATGTTGCGACGCTGCCACCGGACAAACAAAAATTGTCCCTGTCTTGGAAGCAAGCGGCACCCGGTAGGTCACGCCTTGGTATTGATAGGTTGGCTGTATACCGACATCCAACCCCTGGTAGAACCACCAATAAAAGGGCGGATATCCGAATGGTACCATCTGCCCTGTTCCGTCCGCAGCTATGGGCACCATCCCCTCAAACTGATCCGTGTACATCTGCATCACTACCCCCTGCTGGCTTAGGTTAGATAGGCAATCCGTGGTTAACGCCAGTTTTCTGGCCCGGGCCAAAGCGGGCAGAAGCAACGCAATAAGCAAGGCGATGATGCTGATTACCACCAGAAGCTCAACAATCGTAAAACCGTGACGTTTCACAACACAACCTCTTTGCCACATTTCCAAAAACCTCCGCAAGACCACTCCATTGATCGAGCCGACAGGAGAAGCATAGCACGCCCGGCCAGCCTCACACAATATTAAATTTGGTCAAGTCATTATTAAATTTAATCAAAATAACGACGTGTTATCGGACATAAGATGAGCAATGCCACTACAACCATACCACGGAATGACGGAAATTCACTGCGGTACCGGAGAAAACCAGAGGATACTTACAATGGCCACTGCGTAGAACTGATGTGTTTGGAAATTCCATGCTTCCACCACCGGCGAATCCAGTAGCTATACACGGCACGCCCACCGATGACACATTCTTGCGAGTGCGAGAAAAGCACACCCAACGCCCGGAAATGCCGCATCCCGGCCCGCCGCCGTCGCATGACGATGCAGGCAAGATGCCTGCGGTACAGTGGGCCATGCCAACCATTCGTCGCATTGGAAGGCGTGCGGAGTATATGCAAAAAAAGCCGCCACGGCGTATTGCACGGATAAATCACCACGCCCCGTAGGCTCTTTGATCTTTCATTCTTTGATCATCGCTCTTTGGATTCTCCTACTTGTGTCCCAACCGGGCCTTGGCTCGAAATTCACCAGGGGTTTCGCCAGTGCGATGTTTGAATAACGCCGCCAACTGCGATGCGCCCGCCAGACCTACCCGTTGGGCAATTTGCTCTATAGAATCTGTCGTATCCACCAGCAGTTGTCGCACGCTTTCCAACCGGATTTCAAGAATCTGATCCTTGGGTGTGCATTGCAGTTTTTCCCGAAAGCGGCGATCCAGAGTGCTACGTGATACCAGCAGTTTATTGCTGGCCAGATGATCTAAAACATTCTCCACGTTAATGCCAGTGCATGCTTTTTTCTGGATGAATTCCAACGCGGCACCCACATACCGATCATCCGCCACCGATATATTCGTACTGCGCCGTTTCATAACGTCGCCGGGGGAAATGAGTGTCGAATGGTGCGCGGGCTTTCCACCAGCCATCATGTGCGAAAGCAATTCCGCGGCCTGATAACCGATTCGTTCCGTCGGCAGCATGATGCTGCTCATCGGCGGTTCAGCCAGATCACAGAGCACTTCATCGTTATCGACGCCTATCACCGCAATTTGGTCCGGCACGCGCAGGCCATGGACGTGGCAAAGGTCCAGAACCCGACGTCCACAAACATCGTTGCAGGCCATCAGGCCGATTCCCCGGGGCAGACGATTGAGCCAATTTCCCATCGCCCGCTCGTGTGCTGCGGCGGTGGATTCGTTGGCTGTGGTATCAGCCCCGCGCGGCGCGGCGGGATTTTCATAGACTGTAACGGTGTGCCCGGCGGCACGGATGGCGGCACAAAAACAATCCCGCCGGCGCTGGGAATAATCTGCGCCGGCAAAGCCACAAAAAGCAAAATCACGGCTACCCCGCGCCAGCAGGTGTTGGGCCGCCAATTCGGCGATGGCTTTATCATCGCTTATGATGCGTGGAAATTTTGCAATATCCCAGCGGCCTCGCAAATCCACAACCGGAATTTTGAGTTTTATAAGCCAGTTCCGTTGTCGCAGGGTATCAATACGGGCGATGATGCCATCGCAATTCCGTCCCGCCAAATTCGCAGGAGTCGCATCGCCGAGCATACGCTCCTGATAAACAATTGACCAATCATTGCATGTGCGTACATACCTGGCAATGCCGTGCAGCAGTCCCCGTCCATAAGCACGGGATGATTCGATTAACAAGCCTACCGTTCGCATCAATAATGTCGCCTTTTCCGCATTAACATCGCAACCGCTCTCGGCCATTCGGCCAGTTGCGAATGGCGACGAGCCTGACGGACACGCGAATTATACCGCCACCGCAACACATCCACCTTTTTGTCATACGCCATGGCCAGCCTTATATTATTATAGTATGGCTGGTAGCTGATAATGTGACAGCCGTTCACGAGCGGGTCCTTGTTCCACCACCCTTTTTGGATGCATCTCGGCGCGGAGGGTGTCGATTTAACCCTGTTTTGTGCGACTCCACCCCCATTTTTAGAGCGCCAAGACCAGTGGCGAGCATGATTTTTGATTAAATCAACAGGCCCCGCACCGGGATTGCCTGCCGCCGTAATGAATGCAGGCTATCGACCGTCTGCTCGTACACAGATACAAATATCGTTACACAGTTAGAATTTAGAATGCCTGAGCTTGGTTCAATTTTCCAGTTGCAGGCCTCATTGGCGCGCAGTGAGCGCTCGTCACAAACCGATCGGATACCCGATGTTTTAGCTTTAATTCCCGCTTCATTTAGTTGCCAGAACCAGCGGCATGATTCGCCGCATCAGGGGGTGTCAGCAACGCCTTGTGCAGAGGCCTGTAGTAATAATGGAATCCTTTATACAAGGGGCGCTTGTAGGCCCCATTGAGACCATTGAGGTGTGATGAATCCCAGTTATGGTCATTGCCGGCGTAAATGCCGCCGTGCCAATCGGCTCCCCAGAAATGTCCCTGGGCTGTGGCCAGCAAATCGCCTTTCACCAGTACGTTGGGATTGGAGAAATATACCCAATTTGGATCAGGATAATCGTTCACCGGTAGGCCGCCGGGCAAATTCAGCCATTGTTTGAGGTTATACGGATGTGGATAAAAATTCTCGCGATGCGGTGATCCATCGAATAAGATCGCATTCCAGACCTGCCGACAATACCCGTAACAATCGCCGATTCCATTAAAACGATAAGGCCGATTCCAAGGAGCAATTCCCGCACATCTTTCCATGACTATATTTTGCAGTACCACGCCGCTGATACCGGATTTTATCAACCGATTTATTCGTTGCTGAATGGTCATTGCGGTTGCCACGGAAGGCTTGGCGGCCGGTGGGGTGCTGACACAGCCAGCGACGATCAGCAGCGTGGCAAGGAAAAAATTGAAGGCCAATGCATGGGAAAACAATCGGGAGTGTGATGACGGCATGCACTTTTTTTTCATTGAGCAGTTTTTCCTATGCAATTTAAGCCTACGTCTGTGAACAAAGTCAAACTGCCGCCTGGCAATACATGTTGCAGATTCCGACAGAACCGGGCACACCCCGGACTACAGTCAGGCCCGGCGGCGACGAACCAATAAAAATGTCGTCACACCTGCGGCCAGTAACACCAGCGGTACCGGCTCGGGTACCGCCGTGGCAATTAAATCCAATGATCTGTTGGTACTATTGTTACTTAGCAGATAACCAAATCCAGACGGTCCGGTTATCGTCCAGGAATTTAAATCCGTTGCATCAGCCAACGTGCTGTACGTAAAAAGATGGTACCGCCCCACCACCGGCGTACCGCTAAGCGCCACGGTGTCGCCGCTGCTTAGGGTAAACGTATCGCCAATGGCGATGGAACTGTTGGATGTGCCGGAAAGATAAAAATTAAATGTCGCGGTCTGGCCATTCATATTCAAACCCGCCGCCAGCGTCAGTTTCCCGGTCGTGGGGGAAAAGGTGCTGAAATTATTGATCAGCTTGCCGCCGCCGGTGAACACGCCGCCGCTGGTACTAACCGTTACCGGTCCACTGATTGTTCCCTCACCGGCAATGCCACCATGGATACCCGCCGGTTGCAGACCATTGTTGCCGCTGCCCGTACCGTCCAGGGTCACAGAACCCGTGCCCGTACTGCCACCGGCTGATACCAGCAGCGTAGCGCCGCCGGCAACGTAGGTACCCCCATGCCAGTTGGCATTATTGCTGATGACATCATCGTAACCCCCGGCATTACTGAAATAGAATCCGTTGACATAGCCCGTGGGAGTGTCTGCCGCATCCGAGACCGTTCCATCAATAATCACATTGCCCGGTACCTTATTGGCGTGGCTGTCCCAGACCGCAATAACGTCATTAAAGCCAAAACGCGCCACCTGCGTTTGACTGTCATTAAACGTGATGTTGCCGCCCAAAACAATGTTGCCCGGACCGGCATAAATGCTGTTGGTGCTGGCATTGCCGGCTGTTCCCATCGTCCCGAAGAATTCCATCGGAGCGTTAATGGTCAGCGTATTACTGCTATTGTTGTATATGGGATCCACATAGGTTTGAAATTCAATGGGATCAGACCCGTTGATGGTCACCGCTGGAGTATTAATGTCGGCAACATCAATCTGCGCGACATTGACAACTTTGTTGCCGCTGGCGGCCTGATCAAAGGTGATGTTACTGGTACCCACCGAAGAACTTGTAAATTCCGCGACACTACCGGCGGTCCAGGCGCTATTCCAGTTGGCTAAGTTGCTCCAACTGCCGTTGGTGCCCGCACCAGTCCAGGTGACGGTGGTGGCATTTTCCGTGGTGCCGGGAAGTTGGGCCTGCGCGGGGATCAGGAAACTCTGCACATAGGCCAAATTACCATTGGCGACATCCTCATCCACAACACCACTGATTCCATTGATCCTGCGTTGCCCATACTGCCAGAAATTCCAATTCGTAAAAGGAGCGGGCACGGTGGGTGTGCCGGTCTGTGGATTTGCTCCGCTGGGATTGGCTATCCAGAGATTGCGGTTGGCGACGGTGGAATTAAGATAGTCTTTTGAATAATTGATGTAGGTATAAACAATAGGTGTAACCCCCGTCGCCTTATCAACATCATCAAGAAAATAATTGACCCATGCGGATGTGGCCGAGCTTCCTTCCGTCTCCAAATCCAATACGGGCCGCAGGTGGCCGGCGGTCATATAATTACAAGCCGCGGTTATAAATAACAGTGCCTCTTCCTCTGCACCGGCTGGTCCGGAATCCAATCGCGGATGCGCAAAATGATAGGCCCCGATCAGAATCCCCGCACTATTGGCACCGGCCATGTTGGCGGCAAGATATTCATCGCCGTAGTTGAAGTCCTTTGCGCTACCCTCGGTGGCTTTGGCCCAGGTGAATTGGACCCCATCCCCCGCCACCGCATTCCAGTTGATCGTATGCTGATATTCCGAAACATCAATGCCCGAAGCGCGTGGCGGAATCTGGCGAAACATACCAAACGGTCCGGCGGAACAGCCGGAAAGAAGACATATTGCACCTGTTCCGGCCAGAGCGGCTGTCAGCAGATTGATACGCTGCGCTGATCGGGAGGCCTGACGCTTGATGGCGCATGATCCATCAGTTAGTGCGGTAAAGCCAGACGCCTTGGCCGTATTTTCTGAATCCCGTGTCTTGCCATACATATCCATCGAAACTTCCGGAATGACAATCGTGAACAGGCCCTTACGTATAATGGTCCCATCCGTACTCAAAACCTCAGCCAATCAGGGCTAAGCTGAAAGTATGGTGCCTCTGGCCGTGTAAATTTACTGGGCCTGAATG
>JAJYGE010000342.1 GCA_021785155.1 Planctomycetota bacterium | reverse complement strand
TGCGTTTTTGGTTGAGAAACAGGCTCTGGTACAGACCTACTTGGGAGGATTTCCCTTGCCTTTTGGACCTCTGACTTCCGATAATAATATCCATGTTCATCTGTGCCAGTGATCGTAAGAAGAATGGTAAATCACACATCTATCATCGTGTGATGGAGAAGCGGTGGGTCGCCGGGGGACGCTGGGTACAGCGGCAGGTGGCGTATCTCGGTGAACTCACCAGCGCGCAGGAGGACTCCCTGCGGGGCTGCCTTGCTACGGAGGAAGACTCTCTCTTAGCAAAGCCTGTTTTGCGCCCAGTTGACAGGGAGTACCTCGCCCCCCCACGCGATCCCCCTGTGGAAGCTAAACTTGGATGCGAACAAGGAATAATAATGTGACAACTTTAGATCAGGACTTGACACATATTGCAGTTCAATCAACCCGGCTTTATACTACTGGTCTGTCTACGTCATGACGGGTGCGATTATCCGGCGTTGTCCCGGTGGTCGCAACAGCATGAAGTTTTGTGTTGCTTGGTGTTTATTTAAGCGAGGCTTTTGTGACGAACGGTGCAGGTACAGTTTTATTTTATCAGCGGCCAGTGCTTCTTGATCGCGTGGCGCATCGCCAGGCTCGTGTGAACATGCGGGAAGCCAATTTTATTTTCAGTAAGAAAACCAACTCGGTGCCGGTGGCCGCGATTGAATTCGGGCGGGCCGCCACGGAATATCCCATCGTATTTGCCGGGCCATCGCCTGATCGCCTGATGCCGGTGGTCGTGCTGGGACTGCGGAATGAAGAGAATTTGTTTGTTGATGCCGATGGAAAATGGACCGGGGTTTATATTCCGGCGTTTATCCGCCGGTATCCGTTTGTTCTGGCGGAACGGAACAACGGTCAGGACTTGAGCGTATGCGTGGATACGGCCTTTTCCGGATGGGAAGATTCGCAAGCCGCCGCCGGCGCTTCGGGAAATGGCGAAGCCTTGTTTGATGAAAAAGGCGTGGAGACGCCATTTTTGAAGAACGTCCTGGATTTTCTGGGACAATATCAGGGGAATATCCGACAGACCCAGGCGTTTGTTAAAAAACTTAATGAGTTGAATCTGCTGGTGGGGCGTGAAATACGTGCCCGCGATACAGCCAGCCAGCCATTGGCTCTGCGCGGATTTTTCGCCATTGATGAAGCCAAACTTAATGCATTGGACGATAAGCAGATTATTGAACTCTATCGCCATGGATTTCTCGGCTTGATTCACGCCCATTTGATTTCACTGGGCAATATTGCCCGGCTGGAATTGCGATTGCGGTCCGGGGACGCCCGCTAAGCGCCGACATTGCGGTGCGGAGTATCGTCAATTATCGCGGTTTGTGATATGCAACCACGCCTGAATAAACCGCCCCTGCGCATTGCCACAACCACGCTGTGGGAATATCCGTCCCAAGATTATGGTCGGGAACCCCATGGCGACAAAGACTACGTGGGTGCCACACCGGCTTGGATAATATGGAATCTTCTGCAGCGTTATACGCGCGAAGCGGATAAAATTCTTGACCCCATGTGCGGCAGCGGCACTACCCTGGATGTTGCCATTGAAATGGGCCGGGTGGGTATTGGATTTGATCTGGCACCCCGGCGCGAGGATATTCAACCCGCCGATGCCAGAAATATCCCATTGCCGGATCAGAGCGTGGATTTTGTGTTTATTGATCCACCTTATAGCACCCATGTTGATTATTCCGATGATCCGAGGTGTATCGGCAAACTGGACGCGGGCGCATCGGCGGAAAATGGGCAACTCAACACCTATTACCATTCCATGCGGGATGTCTTTGCGCAATGTTACCGCGTACTGAAGCCCCGGCGATATTTGGCATTATATGTCAGTGATTCTTTCAAAAAAGGCAAGCCATTCATGCCGGTCGGTTTCGATCTCTTCGCCTTGCTGCGGCGGCAGTTTACGCCCGTCGATATTATCGCGGTGGTGCGGCATAACCAGAAACTCAAACGCGGCAACTGGCATGCCGCCGCGGTGGAAGGCAATTTTTTTCTGCGTGGATTCAATTATCTGATGATTATGAAAAAAGCCTGATTCCAAGTGCCCTTTCGTGCTCTGTCACAGCAATATTTTAAGATGGCTGCCTCTCAACGGACCTGCGCACCATCGCCAGGATTCCTCGTCAGCCCTGACACTTTGCTGTCACTGAGCACTCGTGACTTACCGATAAAATGCCGCGATTCTTGCGCCGCATAGTTTTGAGCACTGTGCTTTCACTCAACGCTCATGCGGATTTGCTGGCTGTTGTGAAAAGAGCGGCGTTTGACTTTTTCTTGTTGGTTCCGGCTACGCCGGGTTGGGATTGGATATTGGATCGGGCTGGCACTGATGGATCACTGCCGCGACGGGACGGAATCGAAAAAACGGAAATCGAAACATCGCGTGGCAAGCCGATAAAACGTCGCCCATACTGACATATGAACGATCTGAAACGGCATAAACCGGCTCCCACTGTTTGGGTTGAAGCGCTGCGCGAAATTGCTCCAGCGTGCTAAATCGATACAGCCATCCGCCCCAGCGGCGAGCGGAATACCGCGCGATTTTTGCCCACTGTGGATTTTCGTCATCATCGGCAAATTGGCTGCCTGCCACCAGCCCCAGTGTAACGTGCCGATGGTTTTTTGAAAATTCTTTCATGGCATGGTCAATGATCAATTCCACACTGCCGTTGGGCGCACGCGGGGAGCGGACAATTTGCTCAATAAACATACCGTTTCGCGCCGGGACTGGCGAGGCGGCGAGAAAGGCGGCCAGCTCTCCATTGCGGCGGGTTAACGTGAAGATTGTCCGATGTCCGGCCGCATCTGAAACGATAAATGGATCCGCCAGAAATCGCATCGGCATCAGCCGCCTCTGGGATAGCCACTGTGCGATCAATTTGCGAATATCTGGTGAATGTGCCGCCTGTGATGGGGGCATTTCAAAGACATTGTTGCAGTGTCGTCTGGCGCGGGCAATCTGATATCGCAGTCGCGCATTGTGGGAGGTAATGTGCGGCCATTGTGCGGGATTCCAAACCGGAATGGCACCAATGATTAATTTTCCGCGCCCGGCAGCGGTTAGCGGATCGGCGGTATGGTGTTCCGCGCAGATATAGCATAAACGCCGATGCGCCTTTCGGGCGGTATATTCAAATTCTGCGGCAATTTCCTCCATGTGATCACCACTGCCAATGGGGCCGCCGACGGTAAGCCAATATTTTCCAGTATCCACATATCCCACCATTGCCACCAGCCGTTTTGAAAACCAGCGTTGCACTCCGCGCTGCAAGGTTTGAAAGCAAACCGTTTCATAGCCATACGCTTTAAGAATGCGCAACGCCACTTCTCTCTCGTGCCCCGCAGGTGTATTTTCGGCGGGTGCATGGGTCATATCAAAGCTCCGGCGCTGCCGGCAGATCCCGCCTGCCGCACATCAACATCCAATCCCATCTCCCGTTTATAGCGGCTTATTGTTGACAACAGAGCATCCGTGGCACGGTCGGAGTTGTCCATCAGTACTGCGACCGTTCCACCACCGCCGCAATCGGTGATCCGCGCGCCATAGGCACCGGCATTCATACGCGGTGCGGTTAACTGATCGATCAGCCAATCCGCCTGCGGGCAGGATAATTGCAGGCGCAGGCGATAACTGTGGTGTGATGCCAGCAGCAATCGTCCGGCACGTTGCATGATTAACCGGCGTTGGGGGGATACTTTGGTCTCGGTCGGTGAATCGGACAACTCTTCCATGGCCTGAAGAAAATGTTCCGCATGTTCATATTCACTGATCAGATGATCCAGAGTGGTGCGAATGGCATATATCTGATCCGGAATAATTTCCCCGGCGGATGGATCCAGCGGGCCATAGGTTCGTAGAAAATCAGAACCGCGCACCCGCCGAGGCAACATGGAGCGGAAATAGCGGCGATACAGTTCCGGTGAAACATTGCCGAGGTAGCCGTGGACGGGATTATGCCGCTGTCCCAGATCGCGATAAATCGTTTCTATAATTTTTGCGCCCATTGCTCCGGTGAGGTGAAATTCGCCGAAAATGTTGCGATTGCCGGCGCACGTGACGCCGGTATCCAATGCCAAAATCCGGATATCCCTGGAAAGCGGTATCTGTCCCAGCAGGGAATGCGGTTGTGCGCTGTAGCGCAGCAGATGCTCCGGGGGGCTGTCTTGTGCGGATAAAACAGTTAGCGCATCGACAACATGACCATGATTTCCATCGGCGGCCCGTTGTGCATCGCTGATAATTCGAGCTTTTTGTAGCGCGCTAAGTACAATGCCGCGGTTGACGCTGATCGCCTGCAACAGGGCTGTGGTTGCCGCGGTGGAGGCCGCTTGCCCAGATCCGGGGCGGATATCGGAATCCATTACAATAGTCGCGCCCGAACAGATATCATTTGTGAAATCCGTGACCGGGGGATGCCCCGTGCGTGCCAGCGCTTTAAAAATATTGAGCAAGGGGGCGGCCCACGACACATCATGTTCCCCGGCTGAAGTCATGGAATAGACTGAAGGGGCGTCGGCGGCGGAAAAAAGCGACGCGATCGGTACAATAATGGGTTGATGGCGCTTTCGGTGCTGCCGACCCGTGAGAATTATTTTTCCATCTTTCCGCCATTGTAATGCGGCGCTGGCGCGGTTGGGCAGCGCCATTTGCGCAACAACCCCTCCGGCCTCCAGAGAAAGCCCGCCCAGTACGTCCATGCGCGACGGGGCGGTGCAGATCGTTACGCCCCCGCTGCCCTGGCCGGGTGCGACAGCCTGTATCTGCTGCGTTAAGCGGTCAGTAAGCGAGCCACCCAATTTCATAAATTTCAATAATAGAGGATCGGTGGCCGGGGAGAAAGTAACGTGTGTTTTTTGATCACCTTTGACCGTAGTCGCTGCGTTCCGATATAATCATTGTGAGATTGTGAATTGTTTCACTGATGATGGATCTGCGTGATGTATAACTTGCTGACAACTCCTCTGGCGACCTCAATAGGGGCGTATTACAGTCAATGGGCATTACTGGGAATCCTGCTTCTGATCGGTTTGGCCTTTGGCGTTGGTAATGTGATTATTTCCCACACGCTGGGGCCGGCCCGCAAGGGCCGGGTGAAGGATTCATCTTACGAGTCTGGCGTTGATCCTCTGGGAAGCACAAAAGAGCGATTCAATGTGCGCTTTTATCTGGTGGCGATGATGTTTCTGGTCTTTGATGTGGAAGTATTGTTCATCATCCCCTGGCTTTATGTATTTAATAATCAACGCCACGCATGGGTTACTTTGCCGCTGGGGGCATTATTTGTCAGTATTCTGGTATTTACATTAATTCTGCTGGTGGCCTACGTTTATGCCTGGGGTAAGGGCGTATTTCAATGGGATTAAGGCCGACAACCGGACAGGATGGAGTATATCATGTCGATTGAACCAACAACATTGCCGGACAATTTTCTGACGCTGAATCTGAAAAAGGTCGTGAACTGGTGTCGGCGTTCGAGTGTCTGGCCGCTGCCGTTTGCCACCGCTTGCTGCGGCATTGAGCTTATGGCGACCGCCAGCAGCCGGTATGATCTGGCAAGGTTTGGTGCTGAAGTCATGCGTTTTTCGCCGCGTCAGGCTGATTTATTGATCGTTGCGGGGCGCATCAGTTTTAAAATGGTTCCAGTTCTGCATCGTATCTACCTGCAGATGGCCGAGCCAAAATGGGTCATCAGTATGGGTGCATGTGCCAGCACCGGCGGTGTGTTTGATAACTACGCCACCGTTCAGGGCATTGATCAATTCATGCCGGTGGATGTTTATGTACCGGGCTGTCCTCCGCGTCCGGAAACACTCATCGAAGGCATCATGGCCATTCAGCGGATTATTGACCAGGATGGACTGCCGGCATCCAAACGCCAGCCATTGAAAATTTCCATTCCGGCGACGTATAAGCCGGCCCCTCAACCGCAAGTTGAACTGGGGCCGCGTTTGACTTCCGCCATGCGGTAAAGCCGGTATTTCGCAAAGTCTGCGGAATGTTGTTGCGTTTTGGAAGACACTTTTGACCCCGGTAGTGTCCTTCGGGATGGTCCAGAGGAGTTGCATGTGGCCCCTGAGTCTGGTGGATCGCTGGTGGATGATCAGGTGTTAATGCGGGCTATCGCAGCACGCGACCGCGCCGCGTTGAATACACTTTATGATAAATACTCCGCCACGCTTCTGACACTTTGTTCCCGCCTTTTGGCTGATCGTGCGGAAGCTGAAGACCTGCTTATTGACGTATTTTGGGAAGTGTGGAATCGTGCCGATCGCTATGATACCCAGCGCGCCGCGCCGCTGACATATCTTGTGATGCTGTGCCGAAGTCGGGCAATAGACCGGCATCGAGGTGCCCATGCGGTCAAAAAAATGCCGCGAGGCGGCCAGATTTCGGTGGAGTCAGCGGCCGATAAAGGATGGGATATTCCTGCCCGCGGCACACCGGTGGAATATGCCGATCTGGCCGAACGGCAGGAAAAGGTGCGCGCCGGAGTAAAACAATTAAGCCCGCCGCAGCGCCAGACGCTGGAACTGGCATTTTTTGAGGGACTTAGCCACACGGAAATTGCCGAAAAAATCAATATTCCACTGGGGACCGTTAAAAGTCACATTCGGCTCGGATTGATCCGTCTAAGGGAGATTTTGCGTAATGTAGGTGTAGATGCGGAGTAAACGCTGTGAATTGCCGTGAGGCCCAAGACCTGATCCCGATCCAAGCCGCCGGAGCCGCGGTGCCGGAGGAAAGTGCGCATCTCGAGGAACACCTTGATAGCTGCCCGCACTGCCGGAAGTTGATGGCGGATTTCGCGGAAGTTGCGGCACATTTGGCAATTGTGGCCGCTCCAACGCCCGTACCGGGGGTATTACGGGAAGCTTTGGCGCGGCGGATTGATCAATCGGTACCGCCGACCACGCTTAAAATGCCACCGCGCAACGCGGGGCTTAGCCTTACGCTGGCCATAGCCGCCGGCCTCGCTTTGTTCATTGCCGCCGGGGTGAGTTTTTATATTCAGTATCTTGATAAAATACAAATCCATGGATTGCATGAGCTTCTGGCTTTTAGTGAGGGTCAGAATCGTAAAGTCATGGCGCACGAGGCGGAAGTTGTTGCCATTTGGAAAAATCGTGTGCAGGGTCTGCGAATCAGGGTTACGCAGGCGGATCAGATTATTCACATGTTAAAAGTGCCACATCTGCAAATGGCGTCGCTTCAGGGGGCGGGTCAGCAACCCTCGGCATTCGGCCGGTTGTTCTGGGATCAGCACGCAAAAATATGGAAATTTTGTGCCGCGGATTTGAAACAATTAAGCGCCGATAAGACCTATGAACTATGGTGGATTACAGCGGCCAGAAAAAAAATACCCGCCGGCACATTTAATGTTGATGAATCCGGGTTTGCGATGTTTACGCCCACGCTGCCAGAGGGTATGAAACTTTCTCCGACATTGACCGCGGCCGTGACCATTGAACCCGCTGGAGGCGACCTGCAGCCTCAGGGGCCTGTGGAATTGATCGGCAAATTATAAGCGCCCCCTAAAATCTGCCGAGATCGTGCGCGACATTCTCGTAGATTGGGAAAATATAATTGCGTCCCTTGAACTGCGTGATTTTTCCACTGATTCGAAATTTAATTTCAGTCCCGTCACGATCACTGCGTTTTTCCATGCGTTCCAACAAGTGACTTGGAAGGATAATCATCGCAGGCGCGGAAAGTCGGGCACCATCCGCCTGAAATACATAAATCCATTCTCGCAAGCGTCGATTAAATAACAGACGTCCGGGGCGGTTCCAGATATACGTTCCCTCACGCAAGGCCACGGACGATCCGCTACCCGCCGGCATTGGCATATCCGGTATCGGCTTTGCCCGCAGCATCGGTTTTATCGTTACGAGTTGCTCAATGGGGCGGGATATATGATGTGCCAGAAGACTATTGAGCACCGACTGGGCGCTGGTTGCTTGTGCCATTGCCGCAGTTTCCGGTTGCGTTGCCGCCGACGGTGGGGCCGCAGCCGCCATTCTGGGGTGTTTTCTCAATAACCGGACATCCGCGCTGGGTAACAGATAAAGATGATGGTGATATTGCGATAGCATTCCGCTGACGATAAAACCAATATGCGGCTGATCAATGGATTCCATCGCCTGCAACGTCAGGCACGGAAGCAGTTTAACGTCATGCGGCCAACCTTTTTCAGGATTTATAAATTGCAGTTCCGGGTAGCGTGCGCCGGGTTTCAATATTAATTTTCCTTCTACATTCCGCAACACGCTTCCGGTGCACAAAACTGCCGTTAACCGATGGTTCGCGGTGGAATGTTCTGATGTTGCCGCATGAGCGCGATGTCTGGCATTGGCAGTGCCGCAGAGCAGTCCCGCTCCTAACGCCAGGGCGGTTAGTGCGGGCCTTCGCAGCCGTAACACAAGTTCTTTCGCTTTCATCGGCATAAGTCAACTCCGTGATGCATGATTGTCGGCCTTCAATAGTTGCCACTACGCCGACATTCCTGCCGTCCGCGGATGGCCTCCCATGGCCAGGTATTGAGAACATTTCCCGCCCTGGCCCAGGCCCGCCGCGCGGTCAGGATACCATATATTATTTTATCCATATCCTCGCGTTGATGCGCGTCGGTATTAATACACAATGGCACCCCCGCCTCTACCGCCATTCTGGCGTGTATATCCCGCAAATCAAGTCGCAGATCATGGGAATTAATTTCCAATGCCACACCACTGCGGGCCGCCGCCATGATTACCGCTTTCATATTCGGTTCCAGTCCGCGCCGCCCTCCCACCAGCCGCCCGGTTGGATGCCCCATCACATCCACGAACGGATGCGAGGCCGCACGAACCAGTCGGGCCGTTGCCGCGTCGCTTTCCTGGCCAAGCGCCGAATGTGGCGATGCCACCACCCAATCCAGTTCCCGCAAAACGTCATCGGGATAATCCAGCGAGCCGTCGGCCAGAATATCCACTTCACTTCCGGCCAGCACGGTGATCCCCTTTACTTTGGCCGCCGCCGCGTGGATCGCCTTGATGTGCTCCATGAGCCGATCCACACGCAGCCCGTTGGCCTGAACCTGCGATTTGCTGTGGTCGGTAATGGCAAAATACGCATAACCCCGACGCTTGGCCTCCGCGATCATATCGTCAATACCGCAATGCCCGTCACTGGCTGTGGTGTGTGAATGCAGATCGCCACGAATGTCGGATACTTGAAGTATCGGCCAAACCGACGGAATATCCCGCGCCAGGTATTCCAGTCTTGGGTCGGTTACTGTACTACTCTCGCCTCGATGGCGCTTATACATCAGTTGTGCCAGTTCAATTTCTCCCCGATCCTCCCGCATTTCCGGCGGAACGCACGCCAATTCCAGTGTCGCATAAATTGCCTCCTCATTTTCTCCGGCCACACATGTCTGATCCCTGAAAAGTCCCCATTCATTGAGTTTCATGCCGCGCTTTACGGCCAATTCGCGCAGACGCACATTGTGCTCCTTAGAGCCGGTGAAATATTGCAGTGCCGCGCCCCAGTGTTGTGCCGCGACAATTCTGAAATCCACCTGCAATCCAGCTCTGGTGCGAATGCTTATTTTTGTTTCACCCGTGCCCAGGGTCTGCTGCGTCTGCTCATGTGACAATACTGCCGCTGTAATCGCCGCCACCACGTCCGCCTCAGAACATACAAGTATGTCAATATCCCCCACGGTCTCCTTGCCCCGCCGCAAACTTCCGCAATATTGAACTTGTGAAACCCCCTTTACTTTTGCCACCGCGGCACAATAAGACTCCGCCAGAGGCAAGGCCCAGCCTATGCCGATGCGTTTACCGGCGTCCTCCATAAATTCCATATTCTGGCGAATCTTAAGCTGCTTTTTTTCGCCCAGGCCTTTGAGTTTCGGCAGGGTGCCTGCGACAAGATGCTTCTTGAGATCCGCCACTGTCGTAATTCCCGCTTTTTTCCATAACTGATGTGCCGTCTTCACACCTACCGATGAGATGGTCAGCATCTCCAGCACGCCCACCGGAACCCGCGCCGCGAGTTCTTCAAATTCTGAAATATGCCCCGTGCGTAAAAATTCGCTGATCTTATCCACGCTGCCTTTGCCTATGCCCGGCGTCTGCTCCAACCGGCTTTGCTCCCGCAATATTTTCACATCCTCCGGCAAATCTTCAATTATTCGCGCCACTTTGCGCGTGCCGAGCACCCGGAAAGAATTCTCCTCCAACAGTGCCATCACATCCGCCGCGCGGTTGAATAATTCGGCAATTTCCTGATTTCTGTTCATCGTTGTCGGCTCCCATGCCCCGGCACGTGTGCCGCCTCGAGTCCGGCGGCAATGGCTGCGCATAATCGGGCATCACCAGTCGTGGTCAGCTTGATATTTAACGCATCGCCCCGTGTGCCCAGCACCGTGCCGCCGGTTAATTCAATAATCTGCGCGTCATCGGTTACATGGCTGATGCGCTTGGCCTGAATTAAAGTCTCGAAGCCCCGCAATAGTAATTCGGTGCGAAAGCACTGCGGCGTCTGGGCCTGAAAGAGTCCGGCCCGATCCACCGTTTGCATAACCACCTGATCCGCCCGCAGACGTTTGAGTGTGGCGGGTTCCGCCAGAACCGGCAATGCTGCGCCGTGCGCCACCGCGCCCGCGAATGCGGCATCAATGACTTCCGGCGGTGTCATGGGGCGGGCCGCATCATGAACCGCAACAAAGGGCGTTTGCACCTTTCCGCCGGCCAATGCTTTATAAACACTTTCCCATCGTTCCGATCCGCCGGGCAAAATATGCAGCGGTTTGCCGCGTAAAACACTTTGCAGATGTTCGCGGTAAACGTCAATGCGATCTTCACCGGTGGCAATGACGACGCCAGCCACATCCGCCCGGCCCGTAAACAATGCCACCGCCCGCTGTAAAACCGTCAAACCGCCAATGTCCATCAATAATTTATCCCCCGCCGCAAAGCGCGTACTTTTGCCCGCGGCCGGGAGAATAACCGTAAATTGATGCGTTTCAACCATCGCCAAGAGTATCGCTGAAAATCAGCGGCGCGACAAATCGTCGCCGTAAGTAACCCG
This sequence comes from Planctomycetota bacterium, assembly GCA_021785155.1. The sequence continues at coordinate 146 of JAJYGE010000342.1, read as the reverse complement.
CATAGGGGGTATCCATTTCCATCAGGTTTTGAAACGTGTGAAGCCCTGATCTTATCTGATCTCGTCATATTATTATTTGCCGTTCGTATCCAAAGTTTAGCTTCGATCGGGAAATCGCCTGCGGAACCAGTGAGCATTTATGTGAG
>JAJYGE010000445.1 GCA_021785155.1 Planctomycetota bacterium | reverse complement strand
TGGCCATGGAGGCCCTCTACCAAAGCAACCTCTGGGACGCCTGGTGGGCACAAAAATACCGCCGGATCGCAGCTTAACGACTTCCCGATAAAAACGGGCACACCCAGCTTCCGCCGCTTGAAGCGTTTTGCTTGCCTCTGCGCCGGGTTGAAGTACAATAATAATCTTCTGTCAGGCCGTATCAGGCGTTTGGCGCCGGAGCGGACATTGATATTTTGGAGAAAAAAACTCATGACACGCAAAATCAATTCAACTCGGGGTGTATTTGCCGGTGCGGTGGTGCTGATGCTGATGCTGGGGCTGGGCCTTGGCGGCTGTACCGATCAGACGCTGCAAACACAAAATTCGCAACTCATCAAACAGAATCAGCAGTTGGCACAGCAATTAGCTGACGCCAAGGCCAATCTTGCGGCTTCGCGCCAGCAGTTGCAACAGCAACAGCAAATTGCCGCCGCCGCCCAACAGGCCGCCGCGCAGCCGACACCAGCGCCGCAAAATGCCGGTGCCGCCGGTACGGGCAATGGTATGTTGCCGGAATTTAACAACGCCCCATCGGCTTCGGGCCATTCCAACATGATGAGCCGTCGCCATCGCATGATGACCCATCGCAGTGCCCGTTCCAGAACTGAAATTCGGCGTTTTGTACTTTCCAGCGATGTGTTGTTCAGGTCCGGCAGTGCCCGGCTGCAATTTCGTGCGGAGCACGCCCTGCTGCGTCTGGCGCATGTGCTGAGAACACGGTACTCCGGCCGGCGCATTCGCATTGAAGGCTACACCGATAATCGTCCGATCCATCACCCGTATCCCAACAACTACGCTCTGGGCCTGGCCCGGGCGCGTTCGGTGGAAGTGTTCCTTGCACACCATGGCGTTTCCCGCCACCGCATGACGGCGATAAGTTTCGGCGATCACCACATGATTTCACGCACAAATTTAGCCAAAGACCGACGGGTTGAAATTGTGGTGCTGCGGTAAATAGTTCATCCCAATAACCGCCGCCCGATAGACAGTGATGTCCATATCGCCTGACGGAAAATAACCTTGCCTCATTGGCGTTATGAATCCAAGGCCCCGGCTTTGACCGTGCCACGTTGATCGGATACAGCCGGGGCGGATTCGGTATGAGGTGGTGGGTAATTGATGCTTGCTATTGTTGATTATTCCATGGGTAACTTGCGCAGTGTACAGAAAGCCTTCGAGCTTTTAGGTGTGCCGGCGCGGATTGTCCGGACACCCGCAGATATTCGCGGGTCCGACAAACTGGTTCTCCCCGGTGTCGGCGCTTTCGGCGATGCCATTGCGGTATTGGAATCTTCCGGACAGGCGGATGCGATAAAAGATTTTATCCGAACCCAGCGCCCCCTGCTGGGGATTTGTCTGGGCCTGCAGTTGCTGATGGAAACGGGCTACGAGGACGGAAAGCACGCCGGTCTGGGCATTGTGCCGGGAGATTGCGTGCGATTTACCGTGGATCAACCGCCCGATAATCTGAAGGTTCCGCACATGGGCTGGAACAGTGTGCGGCCACAGTCCGATGTCCCGCTGTTCAAAGGTGTGGAACCCGGCACACATTTTTATTTTGTACATTCTTATTTTGTCCGCCCGACCGATACACGCCATGTTGCGGCCATATCGGATTACGGCGGAGAGTTTACCGCGGCGATAGTGAAAAATAATGTGATGGCCGTGCAGTTTCATCCGGAAAAAAGCCAGGCGGCGGGTCGAATGATACTGAAGAATTTCGCGGAACTTTAATGTGCCGGGGCCTTGGCATCTGGACAACTCCCGTACCGAGTACCGCGATGGCCCATGGAGCGGGATGTATGGATGCACGAGTGCCCTGTTCCACCCGTAATTGCGGGTGGAACAGGGCACTAGGCCCAAACGCATGGAACTAACTAAAGAGAATCGAGAAGCTATGAGTATTGAATTTATCCCGGCCATTGATTTACGCGGTGGCCGTGTGGTGCGGCTGTTCCGCGGCGATTACAACCAGCAGACAACATACAATGTGGATCCGCTGGAAATAGCGCGGCAGTTCAAGGACGCCGGTTGCCGGTGGCTGCATGTCGTGGACCTTGACGGTGCGCGGGACGGGCGACTGATCAATTTGGAACTCATTGAACTGCTGATCCGAAAATCCGGACTGGAGGTGGAGGTTGGCGGCGGCATACGTACGGAGGAGGTTATCGAATATCTGCTGGCCATTGGTGCCAAACGCCTGATCCTGGGCACCCGCGCTATTTCCGATGGCGACTGGTTCCGCGCCATGGTACATGACACGCGATTTCGCAACCGCCTGGTATTGGGTCTTGATGCCCGGGATGGCCGAGTAGGCACCCATGGCTGGACCATCAGCGGCAGTGAAAATCCCACCGCATTGGAAGTCGTGCGCAATGTCGCACAGTGGCCGCTGGCCGCGATTATTTATACCGACATTGCACGCGATGGAACGCTGATAGGTCCGAATGTTGCCGCGACAGAGGTGCTGGTTCAGCACACCGGCACAATTCCCGTGATTCATAGCGGCGGCGTGGGCAGTCTTGCGGATATTAAAACGCTCAAACGACTGCCCATTGAGGGCGTCATCGTAGGTAAAGCGATTTACGAGCGTACGCTTGACGTTGCCGAGGCGGTACGGGAACTGGCGGCCTGAACGCGACGGAGGTGATCGATCATGGAAAACCCCATGCCCATTGAACCGGTGCGGATCGCTCTAAAGAAATCGGAATCGTTGGACATTACGTGGTCCGATGGCCGTGAATCACACTTTGAATTACGTTTTCTGCGACGAATGTGCCCCTGTGCTGGTTGCCAGGGAGAGCGCGATCTGCTGGGGCGCACATTAATGCCGGTCATCCGCACCACCTATGACGGGCCGATTACCGCCATGAGTGCTGAACTCGTGGGGAATTACGCCCTGCGTATTGTGTGGTCGGATCAGCATAGCACAGGCATTTATTCCTATACTTATTTACGCGGCCTGATTCCATAATAATCTGCGGAATCCGCGCCGGGAGCATGTACAGTGAACATTTCATGCGCGTCTCCGGGCATCCGGTGATGGTAACAACCGGAAGAGTTGCCTGCACCTCTCGAATGTGTCAATCGTAACCGACGCAGTTTCTGCATCAGCGGCCACAATCATTCATAAGACCAAGATCAACTGCACTTGCCGAATTTTTTTTTGCCATATTTCTTTTTGATTTTTTTCTTTTTCATAGCTCAATTCCATTTCATTTAATTTAAGCGTTAACTGTCTGACCATCCGCCACGATCATTTACTTGCCGCAAGTTAGCGGTTTCGCGGCCAATCGTCAACTGGCCGCCGCATACGTTGACAGATAACGTTATACACCCCGGTGACGTGGCAATATTTCCGGGAAGCGGCAGTATATGTTTCGCGGCCAATCGTCAACTGGCCGCCGCATACGTTGACAGATAACGTTATACACCCCGGTGACGTGGCAATATTTCCGGGAAGCGGCAGTATATGTTTCTCGGCCATCCCGATACACCGGGACCGCAAGGCCGTGAATAATTGCCCGCGGCCATCAAGTTGCCGACATACTATCGGGATGGAGCCATGGCGATCGTGAGGCCCGCGTGCCCTCGCAAATCGCCGATTTTCAATTATTAAGCCAATCCCGAAGAGAACGGGCGTACCTGCATATCCAACTGGCAACAGCCCGCGCCCTGACAAAATGCCCCTGGCGCGGGATAATCAACACGATAAACCCGAGCCGAGGGTGGAAAAGCGATAATAAGCAATTACCGTTGGCTCCGATGGACGCAGTGATAACCGGGAACAGGCAGCGCAGATTTTGTGAATGCAAAAATAAGCACACGGTCAACCGAAGAGCAAATCCACGCCGCTCTGGATTCCGCCTATCGTGATAAAACCCCGATGGGAACGCTTTGGAGTCTTTTTCAAAACTATCGCCCGCGCATGGTCCTGGTGATTCTGGCTTTTATTATCAAGCAATCGCCCGTCTGGGCGTTGCCTATCGTCACCGGCAATATCATCACCGCCATTACCCGCATCGATTATGCGCGCCGCGGCGGGCACCCCTCCGCCACCGGACCGCTGATCACCTTTATTATCATCAACGCCGGCATCATGTTCATACTCATCGCCCAGAATATACCCATGCACACGCTCTATGCCAGACTGCTTTCATCCGTGGTACGCCAGGTGCAACTGGTGCTCCGCAGCGCATTGGTAGTGCGATTGCAGCAGCTTTCCATGAGTTTTCATGACAATATGCTCGCCGGTCGCCTGCAAAGCAAAGTTTTGCGCGATGTTGAAGCCGTCCAGCAGTTGTCCAGCCTCTTGATTGATACCCTGCTGTCCGGCACGCTGATCCTGGTGGTGGCTTTTGTGGTAACTTTAGTCCGAAGCCCGATCACACTCCTGTTTTTCCTCATCACCGTACCCGCCGCCGTGGCCCTGACACGCTTGTTCGGCGGCGTCATGCGTGAACGCAATGAGGCGTTCCGCATGGAGCTTGAGACCATGTCCGGCGAAGTGTCGGAAATGATTGAAATGATCCCTGTCGCCCGCGCCCACGCCGTGGAGCAATCCGAAGTTAATCGTCTGAATCGGCGGCTGTTACGTATTCGCCATGCGGGCCAGAAACTTGATACCACCAGCAATCTTTTCGGATCCTCAGGCTGGGCCACCTTTCAGGGCTTCCAGATGCTTTGCCTGGTTTTTAACGTATGGCAATGCTACCGCGGATGGATCACCATCGGCGATGTCGTGATGTATCAGGGCTTTTTTTCCATGGTTGTCGGATCGATACAATCCATGCTGGCCACTATTCCGCAACTGGCGCTGGGAATTGAGTCTATCCGGTCCATCGGTGAAGTTCTGGAATCTCCCGACATTGAACATAACGATGGCAAACTGGTTGTCAATTCCGTTCGCGGCCATATTGAATTCCAGTCCGTGAGTTTTCAATATCCCGGTGCCGGCAGGCTCGCTGTGGAAAATTTTTCCCTGGATGTTGCCGCTGGTGAAACCATCGCGGTAGTCGGCCAATCCGGATCAGGCAAGTCCACACTCATGAATCTGATCATCGGCTTCCGGCGGCCTACTTCCGGAAGAATCCTCGTGGATGGCGTAGACATGCAAACCATCAACCTCCAGACGCTCCGTCGCTTTCTGGCTGTAGTACCGCAACAGGTTGTACTATTCAGTGGAACGGTCCGGGAAAATATCACGTATGGCCTGGAAAAAGTCACCAATGAACAGCTCCAGACAGTTTTGGAAATGGCCAACTGTGCCGAATTTATCCGGGAAATGCCGCAAGGAGTTGATACACCACTGGGCAATCGGGGAGGTAAACTTTCCGGTGGCCAGCGGCAAAGAATCGCCATCGCCCGGGCGATGTTGCGCGATCCGCATATTATCATCCTTGATGAAGCCACAAGCGCACTGGATTTGGCGTCTGAATTTCTGGTTCAGCAGGCCATTTCCAGGCTGATAAAAGACCGCACCACGTTTATTGTTGCCCATCGCTTATCCACCATCCGTGATGCCCATCGAATCGTGGTCATGGATCACGGTCGATTGGACGAAGTCGGGCAGTACGCCCAACTTCTGGCCCAACCCCAATCCGCTTTTGCGCGCCTGCACGCCCTGCAAACGTGACGCACCATAAACCATTCGCGCCACGGATTGGAATTAAAATCTCCATGCCACCTTCGGCGGATTGCCGAGCCAGCTTTTTTCGCTCTTAAACGCTATACCCTTTTGGCAACTTGGACGAAGCGCACGTCGGAGCTTGCAATAGGCCCGCCAAAGTTGCGGCAGCAGTCGATTTGGACAAGAAAGGCGATAGCATGAAAACGCCTATGATGCAAAGATCGGCAACGCGATAGACGGCACTGCGTGCTGGATTTCCACACGGTGCGTTTCCAGCCAGGGCGGCAACATTAACTTCCTGCCCAGTTCGGCCACCGGTTGATCCGCGGTGAAACCAGGGTTGTTGGTGGCAATTTCAAAGAGCACACCGCCAGGCTCGCGGTAATAAATGGAATGAAAATAGCAGCGATCCATTACGGGCGAAACATGCAAGCCACCGCGCGCAATAGTTTCATGCCATGCCGCCTGCTGCGCATCATCAGGTGTGCGGAATGCCACATGATGTACGACACCGGCTCCCAGACTGCCATGCCGGGCGTCAGGCACGCAAATCAAGTCAATCAGGGTGCCCGCCCCGGCATCGCTTGTGCCGGCCCGGTAGCGAAAACGATCCGCCTCGTTACCGAGGAATTCGTAGCCCATCACCCCGGTGAGAAGCCGAGCGGTCGTTTCATACCCCTCCTCCGCAAGGGTCACACTGTGGAAGCCGCGGATTGCGCTGGCCGCAGGAACCGGGCCGGAAAGCCAAGGCTGAACCTTGAAATCCGCCGATTGATCCGCACCGATAATTTCCAGTTCCATACCATCGGGATCCCGGAAACTCAGCACTGGTTCGCCAAAGCGGTTGCTCCCCGGCTTGGCTTCAATTCCCAGCGCCGCAAAACGCTTCACCCAATAGTCGATCGCGGGCGACAGGATGGAAAATGCGGTCGCCGTAACCTGCGGCGGTCCGATGCGTCCACGGGCGGCCCCGGGCCAGACAAAGAAAGTCATAATCGTTCCGGGGCGGCCCAATTCATCACCGTAGTAAAGATGGTAGCTGGTGGGGTCGTCGAAGTTTACGGTTAGCTTCACCAGTCGCAGCCCCAGCACGCCGCAATAGAAGTTGATATTTGCCTGCGCATCACCCGTGATAGCGGTAACGTGATGGAGTCCGGAGAGCGATGGATTGTTGGTCGTCATTGTAACATTCTGCCTTAAAAGACCATTGATCTATTCTTTAACATCAGGTTCATATGCCTCGGGGGCCGTTCCCAGTGGCCACGCACTGGGTGTGTGGCACGTTACGCGGGTAGCCTTTCCGACGCGAAAGTAAACCACCGCCGTAAAGGTGCCGTTCCCTTACGCCCCAATTGTACTCGCCAAGCTGCGCCATGCGCTACGCACCACCGCGTGCTGGATCATTGTCTGGGCCGCTGCAACTGCCTCCTGATTGATACCAAGTTTTATTGATGGATAATATTCTGTACCATACGTTATACTTTAGTAAGTATAGAATTTTTAATGGAGTATACCTCATGGCCGAATCAGACGATTATGATTTGAAACCACAGGAACCAAGATCCGGGGCACAGGTAAGCGCTGTGCCCACGGACACAGATTCCGCAGCCACGCCCTCCACCCCGCCTCCGGCAGATATCGCGGCAGCCAAGCAAGCCAAGGAAGCAGAAGCGGAGAATGAAGCTGATATCAAAAAAAATAAGGGAATGGCATTACTGGCGTACCTCAGCGTCTTGGTGGTAATCCCCATGGTATTCGGACAACATTCCAAATTTGTTCGCCATCACCTCAATCAGGGCCTTCTATTGTTCGTCCTGGAAGCTGTAACATGGGTTGGCTGCAAAATTATCATGCTGCTGGGTTACCCGATATTACATCTGTCCGGTGCGGTGTACCTGACGTCCCTGGTTGGCGGTTTGTTGTGGTTGCTGTTTGCGGTGATCTCTCTGTTGGGTCTGCTGCATGTAGCCGGTGGCAGTTGGGCCAACTTACCGATCGTCGGCCAATATGAAATCATCAGTCTTCAGGGCAGTGATGATTGATGAGAGTAGAGCGTTTTTTTGACGCGCATCTGGATCTGGCTTATCTCGCGGAAACGGGGCGGGATATGCTTGCCCAGCCACCGGTGAGTCGTGATCATCCAGCCGCCCTGACCCTTTTATCCCTCGCTGAAGGCAACGTGCAGCGCGCGGCAGCCACAGTTTTTGTTCAGCCTCGCGGGCCGGATGCTTCGGGTAATAACATCAATGGCCCATGGTGCTACAGCTCCATCGAAGAGGCCCATCAACAATCGCTGCGACAAATCCGGCAATATCAACAATGGGAGGCGGCCGGACATTTGACCATCGCCGATCGTTCAGCCCCAATAACCGCCTCGCCTCTGGAAGTGGTGCTGCTGCTGGAAGGCGCGGCGGGAATCCGCAGTGTTGACGATATGGCCGACTTTTACACCCTTGGCATACGCATCTTAGCGCTTACCTGGGTTGGTGGAAACCAATGGGCGGGCGGAGACCAAAGCGGTGGCGATGTTACGACAGAGGGCTTGAAACTGCTGGCCCGGGCGGACAATTTGGGAATGGTGCATGATGTTTCACATCTTTCAGAGCGTGCGTTCTGGACGGTTCTGGAAAATACGTACCGCCCTAAAATAGCGTCCCACAGCAATTGCCGCGGACTTTTATCCGGGAAGCAACATCCCGAACGGCACTTATCCGATCAACAGATTCTGGCACTGGCGAAAACCGATTGTGTTATCGGCATTAATCTTTTCGCCAAGTTTCTCGTCAGCGCCGGGCCGGCGACGCTGACGGATGTTGTGCGTCATATTGAGCACATCGTGCAGTTAACCGGGCGGACTGACATTGTCGGGCTGGGTTCGGATATGGATGGCGGCTTTTCCGCCCTGGACCTGCCGGCGGGTATTACCCGCCCCGCCGATCTATGGAAAATTGGCGAAGCTTTGGCCGGTGCCGGCTTTACGGATCAGCACATTGAACAATTCGCATGGAACAATTGGGATCATTTTTTTAAGCGTGCAAAACTGATGCATTGAAAACTCAGGCCTGCCGGCGCGTTTTGAAAAGGTGCATGATGCAATTACTGGTTGCGACAACAAATTTGGGAAAGGTACGCGAAATTTCCGCGGAACTTCTGGCATGCGGCGTAAACAATTTTGAATTCGCCACTCTGCAACATTTTCCCGGCGTTCCGGAGGTCGTGGAAGATCAACCCACATTTGGCGGCAACGCCATGAAAAAAGCCCGTCATTTTGCAAAGCATACCGGTGTATTAAGTCTGGCGGATGATTCCGGTTTGTGCGTAGACGCATTGGATGGAGCGCCCGGCATTTATAGCGCCCGATATGCCGGGAATCCCTGCGATGACCAGGCGAACAATCGTAAGCTTTTAGCCGCATTAAAAGATGTACCATTGGAAAAACGCACCGCTCAATTTGTCTGCGCTCTGGCGTTGGCGCTGCCGGAAAAGCCGCTGGTAGTAATTACGGATTACGTTCAGGGAACAATAGGATATGAACCACGCGGCGAACATGGATTTGGGTATGACCCGCTGTTTGTGCTGCCTGAACAGGACCTGACCACAGCCGAGCTATCCATCGCAGAAAAATCCCGTATCAGCCATCGCGGCAAAGCGGTAAGAACGCTGGCCCAATGGCTGTTGGAACATGCACCGGCAACTTTGCGGATGCTTTGATACCCGCAAGGCATATAACGGTCATGCCGCGCTTTATATTTTCCACTCATGACGCTTAAATGCTTACGATGTCAGCATGAATCCAGCAATTCCTGTCGCTGGTTATGCCCGGATGGCGGTGGCCACCGGCTTGCAGGCTTGCAGGCGAATTCCGGTGATATATTCATGCAACCAATGGCGATCAGAAGTCTCGCCGGGGATTACGGAAGCATCAGCCGGTTTGTGACCGCAGATGGGATTGGGGGCGGAGGCGTCCCAAAATCGCTCCAGATGGGAATTCGAATTGGATTCGATAACATCACAGTGAACAAAGCCGGTTGAGCTCAATAATTTGCGATAACTGGATAATTCAATTGCGCCGGCAAGGCCAAACGTAAAAGCCGCGATGGAGTCCGCGATTTCCGGCGGGAGGAGTTTTCGGATGGCAATGTCATGAATGACAATTTTTCCACCCGGTGCCAGCACACGGTACATTTCCCGAAATACCGCCATTTTCCCCGAGCTGGGGCAAAATACGCCTTCACTGATAATCAAATCCGCCGCACCGGTTGGAAGCGGAACACTGTCTACACGACAGAGAAAAAAATCAATATTGTCAAGACCCGCGGCTGCGGCGTTTCGCCGTGCGGCATTGATGGCGTCAGGAAAACTGTCAATACTGACCACGCGCCCGCGCGGTCCGACCCGTCTGGCCATTTCAATGGATTGCAATCCGCATCCACAGCCGATTTCCACGATCGTCTCACCTCCAACGAGTGTGGATGTCACTTTACTAAAGGCGTTATTGATGGGCACACAGGCGTCGACATGAGCATCATTTGAAGGGGTGTCGGCAAGAGACACCATGATTTGTTGAGGAATGGACAGTGAATCAAACTTCCGCATGGCTGCCCGCCGAGGTCGGACAGGCATCGCGGGCGATCTCCTTGGAGTGTTTATAACGCCGGCCATTTATGTTTCTCCCGGAATCAAACCGCGTAAAACAAAAAAGCAGACCACCTGGTAAGCCGCCCTTTTTACTGCGGCTCATATCTCCCCTGCGGTGATCCGAAACAAAATCTGTCTCGGTTCATTTATTACTATCGTGACACCAACTCGTTTGGCGCGCATCGCCAACCAATGACGAAAATCAGCGTACATGGTCATATCGGCAACATGTAGATATTTCTTGATCTATTTGTGGATAAGGCGTCATATTTTTATGAATATTTATGCTTTTATGGCGAATTGACCATGTATTCAGGACATTTTGGTCAAGGATTGCCGGTTTTTACCGTTTTGCGGAGGTTCTCCGATGCCGCACAACGCACAGACGATACAGCAGTCAGTCATACTTGGCACAAGTACATCGTGGCATGGACATCCAATTGGTGGGGGTCCAAGGGCGACAGCCCTTGGAGTGCAGGGCGGGGAAAATATGCCGCTTCATACCGCCACGCGATACTTCTTCTACGAAAAACAAACGTGACGCCAATGCCCGATCCGTTAACCAGCACGGGCGAAAGACCTCGTGCAATCATAAGCAGAAATCCGATGACAACACACACTGGTTGTTGCGGGTGTGTTCGTTGTTACTGTGATAGCCATGGGGCCATAGCCCCGTCCACACTAATCCATTTTCTTTTTAGCCGCTTTTGCGCTCGGGTGGCGGCTTGCCGCCCGAGCCAATTGGGCGATCATGGGGTAGGTGAAGCGACCCGTCTGCCGCAGCAGATTGAGCATTCTGACGCGCTGGTCATACCGGGCCTGCTGGTATGCCAATCGGGCGGAAAGAGCTAAATCCTGGGCGGTAATGACATCCAAGTTGGTAGCCACACCGGCACTGTAAGAGTGCTGGGCCTGATGATATGCGGCCTGGGCCGAGCGCATCTCAGTTTTCAAATTGGCCACCAATCGCACAC
>JAJYGE010000168.1 GCA_021785155.1 Planctomycetota bacterium | reverse complement strand
CTGGCGGGGCAAAGTGTGGTTCTGGCCGGTGCCGGCATCGGGTTGGCACTGACATTGATGGTGGCGGTGATCACCTTCGCGGGGCATTACAAATTACCGTATCGGAAGATGCTGATTCTCACCGGCGTGATGATTGGCGCGGTCTTGCTGGTGATGGTGGGGGAGAATGTACAGGAAGCGCAACAGGCCAATTGGATTCCCACGCACAATCTCCCAATCAATTTTCCCGGCTGGGTTGAAAACTGGTTCGCCACATTTCCGACATGGGAAGGGCTGATCTGTCAGGCATTTGCGGTGCTGTTTGTCGCCGGCTCCTATTTTGGTGCCCAGTATTTCCGCGTCTGGCGACCCGCACGCCTGGCGCGGGCGGCAAGTAACTGATGCCAGGCGTAATGTCACTTCGACTGCCAGTTGCGCACAACGTCGTGACCGGCTACGATGTCTCCGGCGGGATGGAGCTACATGAAAGAGATTCAAGGAGTTGCTGCATGAACCCATCACCGCCAACAACGCAGCATGCCGCAATTGTGGTGCTGTCGGCGGATAGTGCTCAATCGCCAGCCCCAGCAGCCAAGCCAACGCTCACAACTCCGGGAATGCGACTGGCCCCCGCATCCGTTGCCGCCTTTGCCCATGATCTGTTGACCCGCGATACGTTGACTGGTGATTGGTGGGGCCTGCGTGGTGATTTGGATTCACATGGCATCACGCCCACGATTACACTGCTGCAGGCGGCCAGTGAAAATTTCTCCGGCGGCATTCGTACCAATCGTATCGACTGGCGCTATCGGCTGGATGTGTCATTGACCATGGATACCAAGACGCTCTTTGGATGGAAAGGGGGGACAGGATTTGTTGATTTCATGGCCCATGGTGGTCAGAACCCGGAAAATGATCTGGTGGGTGAGCTGCAAGCCATCAGTGCCATCGATCAAAACCCCGCGACGCGCCTGGATCAGATTTGGTATCGCCAGGATTTATTGGATGGAAACCTCTGGTTTAAGCTCGGCCGCATTGATACCACGTATGACTTTGACAACATCCGCGATGCCCAAGTCTTTCTGAATGGTTCATTTGGCTTTTCGCCTGTCATTTTTGTTTTTCCCAGTTATCCCTTTTCGGCATGGGGTGGCGAAGTGTCGTGGCAACCCGTGTCGGCCTTGACCCTGCATGGCGGGCTGTTTGACGGCAACACTGAAAATACCCTGCCGGATGTGGCTTCCACAGATCCCAATGCTGTTGAAAATCCCGATGGTATTCTGGCGCTGGTGGAAGAAAGCCTGAACTGGCGGATCACACCGCGTCATCTCAGCGGAACTTTTACGTTAGGCCAATGGTATCACACTGGTACCTTTCAACGTTATTCCGGATCAAGTGTGCAGGGTGCCGGGGGATTTTATGCCTATCTGGATCAGACGCTCTGGACATTTGCGCACGCGAAAGGTCAGACCGCCTCACGAATCGGAACATTTGTGCAATACGCTTGGGCCAATGACCAACTGACGGAAATTGATCAAAATATCAGCGGCGGATTGCGCTGGCGCGGCCCCATTCCAGGCCGAATGGATGACAACACCGGCATCGCCGCAACCTGGGCGCATCTTAGTCCCTACGCCCAGACACCCTACAGTTATGAACTGGCCATCGAAGGTTTTTATACCGCCCAGATCACGCCGTGGCTAAGCGTCCAGCCGGATTTGCAATACATCATTCATCCCGGCGGCATTTACCAAAATGCTCTGGTGGCAACCGTGCAGGTGGGGATACAGTTTTAGCCTGCCAATAGGCAATATGTCATAGGCACCTTGGTCGCATTACGGCTAATCGTATGATGGAATTGGGGCGTGGCAATAAATCCGGGCGGGCCTCCGCGATGCGAGTTTCCAAGGCCAAGCATTCTCTTAGCGCCGGCATTTATGCCGTCGATTTCGCCGCCTGCCCGGAAATATTGCCACTCACCCTGGTATTGCGAAGTCGTATTAGGTAATGGCAAATGCCATTATTTAATACCATAATAAATACGCGAATCACCATTGATACGGCGGGGAGAATGATCTTGCCTAAACCCTTGCGCAATGCACTTTGCCTTCAGGCCGGTGACACATTGGAATTAAATGTCCAAGGTGACAATAATTGTCCCGATAAGATTTCCGCCAAGTGCTTGGCTGAACATACCTTCGCCCTTGCCGGTGTCAGCCGGGCATAAGGCAAGCCATTTTTAACCAGCACATACGTAACCTGCTGGTAATGCACCCGGTTGACACAATCGCCGAAATTGTGGGCGGCCTGCGTAACGCTTATGGTCGTGTCTTTCATAAAATCAGATTATCATATTTTACGTATAAAGATAAATGTTGTGCCGCTGAAATGTCGCCAAGCACAACACCATTGCAATTTGGGAAGGGGGCTTAAATGACAGCAGCGGCGAATTAAACTTGCCATCGTGATGCCAGCACGGCAAGGTAGTTTCACCTCACATATGAAAAGTTGCCGCCATAAGCCCCAACAAATAATAATATATTATGAGTTATTTCCGATTCAATATTTTACATGATCGGCGCACCTTCGCGCTCCTCGTGCAGGAATCCCAGCAGCACCGGCAGCAGCAGCAACGTCAGCGGCATTTGCACCAGCAGTCCGCTGATGATCGCTATCGCCAGCGGCTGCTGCATCGCCGCGCCGGGGCTTAGTACCAGCGCCAACGGCAACAGTGCAAGGATGGCGGCGATGGTGGTCATGGCTATAGGCCGCATGCGGTTTTTACCCGCTTGTATCAAGCGTCCGGCACCGTGTTCATGGTCGCGCAGTTCATGGTATTCCGAGTAGTAGAAGATGGTCACCTCGGTCACAATGCCCACCACCATGGTCATGCCCATCATTGAGGAAATGTTGAGTTGCGTATGGGTAATCCATAATCCAACAAAAACGCACGCCAGCGCCAGCAGCGGAATGACCATCATGGCGATCGCGGCTCCAAAGCTTTCATACAAAAACAAGAGCAATAAAAATACCAGCACCACGCCGCCGAGCATCACCACCACCAACCCCCGAAAGGCGATCTGCTGCTGGCGATACAACCCGCCGAGCCGGTAATACACACCCTTCGGGAACAGGCCCGGCCGATTCAAGGCCTTCTTAACGTCCACCATCGTCGATCCCATATCCCGGCCATGGATTCGCGCCGTTACCGCGATCATCCGCTTGAGATTGATGTGATCAATTTCCTGCTCGCCGGGCCGGATTTGAACTTGGGCGACGCTGCTGAGGCGAAAGCGGCGGCCCTTCGGCGAACGCAGCCACAGGTTTTCAAGATTGGCGAGAGTCCGGCGCATGTCTCTTGGAGCCCACACTCTTACACCGATCATCTGCGGCCCGCGCCGAATCCTTGTGGCAACGGTGCCATAAACGTATTCATGAACAAAGCGGGATACCTGTTTGGGGGTGATGCCATGAATACCTGCCGCAACCGAATTAATTTTCACGTATATTGAATCGCCCGCCACCACCACCCCGCTGCGCGCGTCGGCCACGCCGTTAACCTTTTCGATGGCCGCAAGCACCTTACGGGCCTCATGATCCAGCACGCTCTGATGGTCGGAGAAAATTTCCACCCGGATCGGCTGGGGCACGGCCGTCAGATCGCCGATTTGATCCTGCATGAGCTGTTCGGGATCAATGTACAAACTCGGCACGCGATGGTGAATCTCTTTAGCGATCTTATCCATGACCTGTTCTATGGGCGGGCGGGGAAAGGGCTTAAGCTGGACGTAATAATCGCCGGCATAAGATTCGGTCAGGCTGCCGCCAAGTTGCATTCCAGTGCGTCGGGAGTAGGTTGCCACGTTGGGGTTTGCCCGCAGAATTTTCCCGACTTGCCGCAAGAGGCGATCCGTCTCCGTCAACGACCCACCGGACGGCGCGATATACTCCATACTGAATCCGCCCTCATCCATATCGGGCATAAAGCCGCTGCCGACGTTCTGGTATGCCAGGTAGCCGGCTACCAGTACCGGAACGACGATCAGGAGCACCAGGGGCGGCCAAGAAATAAGACGGCTTACGATCCACTCGTAGCCCGCATGTATGTTGCGTGTGATCCGCCCCGGTTCGTGCGGTATCGTATCTTTCTCCCTGATCATGCGGGCCGCCAATACCGGCACCACCAGCCAGGACAGGACGAAAGAGGCCAATAGCGCCGCCGCCATGGTAAACGAAAGCGCCTTAAAAAATTCGCCCACCAACCCCGACCAGAACGCCAGCGGCGCGAAGATGATGATGGTCGAGGCCGAAGAACCGGCCAGCGGACTGGTAAATTCGGCGCTGGCACGGATGATTTTGTCCCGGTACGTTCCGCCTTTTTCACCGACCCGGCGGATGATGTGTTCAATCATCACGATCGCGTCATCAATAATCAGACCGACGGCCGCCGCCATGCCCCCCAGCGTCATGATGTTAAAACTCATATTCAGCAGATACAGCAGCAGCACCGTCGTGGCCAGGGCGGCGGGAACAACCATCGCGGCCATCAGGGTGGTTTTCCAGTTGCGCAAAAAGACCAGAAGGACGAGCACCGCCATCACGATGCCCACGATCACCGAATCACGCACGCTCACGGCCGACTCCATCAGGACGTGGCCTTGATTGTACCAGAGTTTAACCGCCACGCCCGCGGGCAATTTGCTCTTGATCCTCTTCATTTCCGCGCGGGTTCGATTGATGATTTGCACGGTGTTTCCGTCCGGTTGCTGATAAACGTCGATTAGAACGGCGGGTTTACCATTGGCCGTGGCGCGTGTCCAGACCGGTGCAAAGGATGACTTTACGTCCGCGACGTCGCGTAAATGCACAACGCCGTGGCCACCGGTCCTGACCGCAATTCGGCCAATTTGTCGCACGTTGTGAAACCGTGAATCGGATACCACGAAGTAAAGTTTATCGTGATCTTGCATTTTTCCGGAGGTCTTGAAAATGTTGTTGGCCGCCACAGCGCGGGCCACGTCGTTGATGCTCAGGTTAAATGCCGCGAGCTTGGCGGGGTTAATGATGACGTGGTATTCGCGGGTGCGTCCGCCCTCCACGCCGATCCTGGCCACGCCGCCGATCCCCAGAAGCAGCGGGCGGATTTGAAAGAGGCCTATTCGCCGCAA
Organism: Planctomycetota bacterium; assembly: GCA_021785155.1. Next base: position 6,116 of record JAJYGE010000168.1, on the reverse strand, counting down.
GCGCGATGGCGAAACCGTTTTGGAAGTGAGGCTGTAGCTGATGATCTGGTAGTTGGATGGGTTGCGCAAGCGAATCACTGCGGTGGTGCCCGCCGGCAACGATGGCAGCACGGTGTTCACCGCCGACTGCACCAGCGTCAGCGCCTGCACCATATTTTTGCCCCAGCCAAAATCCGCATAGATGTCAGCAGTACCGCGACTGGTGGTCGAGGTGACGCGCTGCACGCCCAAAATCGCGCGAATGGCTTTTTCAATCGGATAGGTGACCTGTACAGCGATGATCTTCGCCGTCCGGGAACCGGAGTTGACGGTCACTTCCACCCGCGGCCAACTTGACCTCGGAAATAGCGACACCGGGAGGATAAAAGCCGCTGCCCCGCCAGCCAGCGCCAACGCCGCCATGACGAACAACACTGCACGCGTGTGTTTATGAATCCATTCATTGAAACTCATGGTTGGTTCCTCTGTTTTACTGCCATGCCCTCGGTCAATTCCGCGTTCCCCACGATCACCACCGGTTCGCCGACATGAAGGCCCGGCGCGGAAACTTCAACTTCCCGGTGGTTGGAAAGTCCTATTTTCACGTGGTGCAGAACGGCGCGGGAGCCCTTGACGGTATACATGTCTTCCTGACCGCCGACCGGCAAAACCGCCGCGTGCGGAACAATCAATCCGGTGCTTGACGCGATGTGAAGTTTGCCCGACGCGTATTGGCCGATGACCAGACCACCCGGCTTGCTCGGCGTCACGTACACGTTCACCAATCCGCTGAGGGGATCGATCCGGCCGGTGATCAAACTGATTTTTCCCGGCTCGTGAAGCTCATGTCCTCGAGCGGAAACCGTGAGCTTCACGATTTGCCCGAGTCGCAACTGCGTCAGGTTCGTGGGGGGCACCCGTAATGCCACCCGCATTTTGTTAAGCGGTAATAAATTGATCAGCACCGTGCCGGGGGGTTCAAGCTTGCCCGGCACCGCCGGCATGTTGACCACCACCGCTTCGCCCGGTGCCCGCAGCGTCACCCGCTTTCCAATCCCCAGACGCTGCAGAGAAGCCAACAGCAGTGAAGCGGTGATTCGGGCGTCCCGGGCCGCGATAAGGTCGGCTTGGGTGGCCAACTGGAGACTAAGCTCCGCTTTCGCCAGCCGCAGTTGCATGGTCGCGATTTTCAAATGGTTTTTCGCCTCGGCCAGCTTCAGGCGTTCTGCGGGGCTGGCCTGAATTTGCAGAAGAGGTTGATTGGGCAGGACTCGCTGACCGTTGACGACAAATACTTTTACCACGCGCGATTCAAAGGCCACTGAAATGCTCTTCTCCAACGCGGGGTTCGCCGTGACCGCGCCATAAACGGTGATCGATTGTGCAATTTTTCCCATGCGAACCGGAGTGGTTTGAACAGAGGTAACGCCGCTCGCGTAGCTTCCGGCGTTACCTCCGCTTGATGGGGCACCCCATTTCGCCAGGGCAAATCCGATGGCGATTCCCACCGCCAGTACCAATACAATCATCATGAAAGAGATAAAACGTTTCATTGTGCGTCTCCACTGCGGTTCGAATCCGTGGTTGTTGGCTTATTGTGTTGCGTAAAAAAGGCCTCGCCCGACGAAAGCTCCAGGGCGATGAGATTCCGCGCCAGGCGATATTGCAATTGCGCCACGCCAATCCGCGCCTGCTCCAACTGTTCCGTGGCGGCGGCGTATGCCTGGATGTTGACGCTCCGGATGCGTAAGCCTTGTCGATCCCGGGCCACCAACGCACTGTATTTGCCGGCCGCCGACTGCGCCTGGCGTATCCGCCGTTGAAGCGACCGGATGTTCATCGCCGCCGTGGCGATGTCGGAGCGTGCGGCAAATACCCGCGCCATGTAGTCGTCATAAAGCGCCCGGCGTGTCGCCTTAGCCAAGGCGATCCGGCCCTGATTGCGGTCAAATATCGGCAAATCAATGCTCACGCCGAAACCCGAGGTGTGCACGTTGTTCGCGTCGCTGTTCTGTGTGAAACCGATGCTGACGCTGGGAAACTGCCGCAGCACGGCGGCGCGCAGCTGTTCCTGCCGGCTCTGATAACCCTTCTGCAGCGCCAGTAAATCCAGGCGCCGATTTGCCACGTCGTGTTCCAGCTTCACCACGTCCGGGAGATGAACCGCCCTCGGCAGCCGGACTGCGGGGCTGAGGGTAAATATCGTTTGCGGCCCCAGTCCCATGGCTCGCGCCAGGTCCAATTGACTGCGCTGGAAATGTTGCCGGAAAGTGAGCACAAGGGCGTTGGCCCGCTGGCTGGCGGTAAGCGCGACGCCCAAATTGTACAGCGTGATCAGCCCTTGCGCGCCGGCGTACTGCGCAATTTTGTAGGTCTTATCAAGCTGCCGCCGGGCTGCCAGCGCCTCCGTAAGTTGCTCCTTCGCCGTAGCCATGGCGTACACCGCGAGCCGGGCGGCTTCCGCGATCTGCCATTCCCGCCACGCCACTTCCAGATCCACCTGCTTAAGCCCGTAGCGTGCGGAACTTATCCGCGCTTGGCGGTCAATTAATTGCCGAATGTTCCAGCCAACGCCGATGCCGTAAGGATTGAATGTGTCCGTGCGGAAGCCCCCGGTTATTTCACCAAAGCTGCCGGTGATTACCGGGTTGGTGAAAATGCCCGCCTGAAGCAGCTGGGCGGAGGCTTCGCCATGGGCGTCCCGGATGGCTCGTAGCGAGGGATTCAGAATCAACGCCAATACCGCGGCGCTTTCCGGCGTGATTCCCCGCGACGGAGAAAGCATGGTTTTCGGAAGTTGCTCGGAACTGGTTTTCTCCGCCGCCACGCGAAGTTCACGCCACGAGGGGGTTTTGAGCGCCCGCGTCACCGCTTCCGGCGTCAACGGCTTGCCGTGGTAGGACTGGCACCCCGCCGGCAGCACCAGCATGAGCACCGTCGCCCATCGGATTCGGCGGGCTGACAATGTTGCCTTTATATTACTCATTTGCACTGTATATCCCATTTCGTGCCAAGTGTTTCCGATCGGCCCGACGCTACGTCGTTGGTGGCGATTGCCGGAAACGCAAGCACATTGGCAATAGAAAAAAGTATAGGGGTCTTGTGTTGCGGGATTTTCCCCGCAGGATGGGAAGCGGCATCTGCCGAAGTCGTTTAGATTGTCAGGGCACAACCCAAATCAAATAGAGAAGAGGCTGAACAAGTATGGCGGGGAGGGATTCGGAGTGACCAGCGATAAATCGTCCCCCGGGGATCAGTGCAGGCCGGATTGGCCAATACCATGACACGCCTGAGGGGTTTATGATCCCGAATGGTTCCCGTCGAGCACACCTGAAGCGTGCTGATCTGATGGCCGCAAAGGAGGCAGCAGCCATGCTTGTTCACGGGAGACGAGTTTTTCAGATATTCGGCGAACTTCGCCTTGGCGACATGCGGCGAGGAGCGGGCGAGATTGGAGGAGTGCAAGCGCTGTCCGGATACCGCGGCAGCCGATGGCAAATGCCCCGCCAAAACCGCCACAAATGCCGCAAGGACGATGAGCGCAGCTAAAAATATCTTGGGCACACTCATACTCATAGTACGTAACGTATCCGAACAAGTTCGCGCTGTCAAGTCGTTCCGACGGGCAAGTTGCAATATTTCATCAACGACGGCAGTATACATACGGAGGAACTCGTGGCAGCGATTCGGTTGAGTTTGGCGTTCCGGTGACCTATCCGAAAGCGCTGGGCCAGGACGCTGCCGAACAATTGATTGAGCTGATCCGAACTTATATGAAATAGCCCATAATGGAAAATACCGTGGACAATCTTGAAATGATAAATGGTTCCGCAATGTCGCACCGGCATGACTTTCTCGGTGCCGGTCACGCCCACAATGAACGCCGCACCTGGGCGGTGGTCATCCTTTGCACGTTCATGATGCTGCTGGAAATTATCGGTGGTACGGTATTTGGTTCATTGGCGCTGGTGGCGGACGGCTGGCACATGTCCACCCATGCCGGGGCCTTATTGCTTGCGGCTCTGGCGTACCGTTATGCCCGGCGGCATTCGGATGATCCGCGTTTCGTTTTCGGAACCGGTAAGCTTGGCGATCTGGCGGCATTTACCAGTGCCATCATTCTGGCCATGATAGCGGTGCTGATCGGATATGAAGCGGTTATCCGTTTGCTTTCGCCGGTGCATATTGATTTTGGTGCGGCTATTCCAATCGCGATTCTTGGTTTGGCGGTGAACCTCACCAGCGCCTGGCTGCTGGCCGGGGATCATGACCATGGCGGTGGGCATCATCATCATGGCGCTTCATCGCATCATGGACCTTCCGCCGAACTTGCGCATGAGATCCGCACACCATGGGGCAATTGTGAGTTGGAAGTCTTTGAGGATGGCGTTCCGCCACGTTTCCGACTGCATCACTTGCCGTTTGGCTGCGAAGCATCCATTGAGACGGTCCGGCCAGATGGCTCGGCGCAGTCGTTTCCGCTACGTCAGGTGGGCCTGTTTTTGGAATCCATTGAGGCAATCCCGGAGCCGCACGAGTTTATCGCCCGCATTGGTATGGCAAATGGACGGGATTCTTACGCCGCGGAAGTTCACTTTGAGGAACACGCGCATCAGCATGGTTCCAGTGCCATTGACCGCGACAACAATATCCGCGCCGCTTTTGTACATGTGTTTGCCGATGGAGCGGTGTCGGCGCTGGTGATTTGCGGTCTGCTGGCGGCAAGATTTCTGGGTTGGGTGTGGATGGACCCGGTCATGGGTATTCTCGGCGCATTGGTGATCGCCAACTGGTCGATTGGACTGATTCGGTCAACCGTGGGCATACTCGTGGACATGGTGCCGGATGACCAACTGGCCGCATTGATCCGCGGTGAATTGGAAAAATCCGGTGACAAGATAATGGACTTGCATGTGTGGCGTGTCGGGCCGGGACATCTCAGTGCCATTATTTCATTGGCATCCGCGCATCCGCGGCCGGTAACGGAATATAAAGCACAATTGGCGCGTATCGCGCATTTATCCCACGTCACCATTGAGCTACAGCCCACTACGAATACACCCGAATAAATATGTTTCGACGACACGGCTGAGTCTGGCATTCTGAGCGGCTGGCTTATCCCCTTTACCGAAATCCCGGAATATTCGTGCGGGCGCAAGATTGGGAACGATCACTTTCAGCCCTCTTATACCGGCGAAATGGCGAATTTTAAACGTTGCCAAGGTGCTGCCACGTTCAATGGCCGTGGCGGCGATGATATACTCAACGCGGCCTCTGGCGGGACATTTGTAGCAGGCACGGTCCCTCGTGCCGTTGGCGTGGCTTTACAGCCGTATAACGGCATCAGGGACGATGCCCACTACAATAGTCGCCGCTGATAATTAATGCTATTTTTGAATGTATCCTCAATGCCCGCGCCGAGTAAAGATCCGAGCCAGCGTACCGGCACCACCCCATCCTCTTTCTGCCGCGTGTGCTTGCACCGCGCGTTTTGGGTGGCAGTCGTCGGTGTTGAGAAGGTAGCCAGGAAACTGCAGGGGTTGCCTCATCTTGCGACAGCAACACTTTTTACTCAACGCGGCCTCTGGCGGGACATTTGTAGCAGGCACGGTCCCTCGTGCCGTTGGCGTGGTTTTGCAACCGTATAACGACATCAGGGACGATGCCTACTACAATAGTCGCCGCTGATAATTAATGCTATTTTTGAATGTATCCTCAATGTCCGCGGCGATGATAACGTCGTAAAAGTACGTCAGCATCAAGCATTATCGCCATTTGTCCGCCTGCAACCTGAGCGCCTTATGGGCGGCGTGCCGATCCCGACGCCACCTCTCGGCTTCGGCGGTTGACAATACTTCTCCCGATAAGATTTCCGCCAAGTGCGTGGCCGAACATACCTTCGCCTTCGCGGGTGCTAGCCGGGCATAAGGCAAGCCATTTTTAACCAGCACATACGTAACCTGCTGGTAATGCACCCGGTTGACACAATCGGCGAAATTGCGGGCGGCCTGCGTAACGCTTAGGAACGGGGCCGAAATAACTTCCCGATTTGGCAATGGTCTATTATGATAAGGACTCACGGACAGGATGTCCGCTGTGTTTTTCGAACAGGGGGTCAGCCATGGAAGGCTACGGAA